>NZ_JBHFNP010000041.1:0-126519 GCF_041929235.1 Microseira sp. BLCC-F43 | reverse complement strand
GATTTTTCAGGTGAAATCCGGTTTCTTTGTCTAATGCCTCATCAGAGTCGGAGGCAATCGGGTTTCTTGCTGATATCTCTCGTTGTCCAACCAAAGATTTTTCAGGTGAAATCCGGTTTCTTTGTCTAATGCCTCAGAGATTTAAAGCAAGATCGTCGTTTCTACAGGAAAAGCAAGTTTTATGCACTTCAAGCAGCTCCTCTGCTCACCTGCTCACCTGCTCCTCTGCTCACCTGCTTCCCTCTCAAGGTGAATACTTATAAACAAATAATTCATCCACCCGCATTTCAAAAGCTGTGCCCATACCAGGCGGCGGTTCAACGCGAATTTTGGCATTTTTTGCCAATTTCTTGAGGACGCCGCCCAGTTTTACCAACGATTTTAATACGCGCCAATTCGTAACTTCATCGGGGCATTCTATCACCAAAGTGGGCGCTTTTCCAGTGGTAATATACCACCCACAATTAGATAGTAATGCTTGCTGCCGCTGGGTGCAAGCTTGGAAAAAATGCTTGGCGAGCGACTGTTCCAAGTTCCAACGCATTAAACTATCTTTGAGGTCTAGATTGGGCGGCGGTAAATCATCTGCTGGTAAGGAAGGATTATTCATGATGCTAACTTTTAGATGGGGGACTTACAAGGGGTTGTTGCGTGACTGCGGGGACAGGTTTCGATATCTTGAGGTTTGTTATCGATTGGACGTAAACCAATCTGTGCCTCTACTTTTTCGAGATTAAATCCTACCATTAAAACCTCCTCCACTTGCATTAAAGGACGCCGAATTAAAAGCGGATCTGCGACCATCAATTCTAAAGCGGTTGACTCGTCTAATTGTTCCGGAATAATTTCTCCCGATTTAATGCGAGGGGCGCTATAGTTAAACCACTCGCTAACGGGTAATTCCCCAAAAAACGGACGGAGCGTTTCTGCTGTCCAAGGCGTTTTCAGGAGATTTCGAGCGATAACTTCGTGTCCCGCTGCTACCAGCATGGCTTTTTGCTTGGTATTGTTAATGCAGCCAGGTTTTTCGTAAAAAATTACAGTCTTCATGGTTGGTTTTGTTGCTAATTGCTAATTGCTAATGGGTAATTGGTAATGGGTAATTGGTAATATTTCCATTACCCATTACCCAATTTAACTTTGCCGAATTGGAATTTCGATAATGAATTCCGTTCCTTGACCGGGTGTGGAAATGCAGTGCATGTTACCTTGGTGTTTTTCTACAACAATTGAGTAGGAAATTGACAATCCTAAACCCGTTCCCTTACCAATGGGTTTGGTGGTAAAGAAAGGTTCAAAGATGCGGCGGCGAACATTTTCTGGGATTCCCGGTCCATTGTCGCAAATCCGAATTACAGCTAAGGGTATTCCCGGACAAGTTTCTGCAATATCCTCCCCTGTTTCCGGACATCTAATTGAAGTATAAATCGATATTTCCCGGGGAGCATCTTGCGTTTCAATGGCGTCAATTCCATTGGCGATTACGTTCATAAACACTTGGTTTATTTGACCTGGATAGCATTCGATGAACGGCAACTTTCCATATTGTTTAGTTACTTGAATTTCCGGATAATCTGGTTTGGGTTTGAGGCGGTTTTGCAGAATCATTAACGTACTGTCGATTCCTGTATGAATATCCACCGCTTTTAGCGCAGATTCGTCATGTCTGGAGAAGTTGCGTAAGCTGAGAACGATGTCGCGGATGCGATTGGTGCCTAACTTGATCGAATCTACAATCTTGGGTAAGTCCTGACACAAAAATTCTAAATCGCATTCTTGTATTTTCTGTTTAATTTCCTTTGTTTGTCGAGGATATTGCTGTTGGTACAAATGCAAAATTTCTAGCAATTCGTGACTATATCTCTCGATATGGGGAAGATTCCCGTAAATGAAGTTAACCGGGTTGTTAATTTCGTGAGCAACTCCCGCTACGAGTTGTCCTAAAGAAGACATTTTCTCGCTTTGAACTAATTGCATTTGGGTGCGTTGCAGCTGGTGAAGGGATTTTTCCAATTCTTCGGCTTTTTGTTTAATTTGAGCTTCTTTTGCTCGCAAAGTTGCTTCTACTTTTAAGCGTTCGCTAATGTCTAGGATGACCGCCAGAAATACAGGAGTAGTACCCTTTTCTCTTAACAGTTGTAAGTGGACTTCTACTGGATAGGTACTCCCGTCTTTACGCTGGTGAATGCTTTGGAAGACTAATTTTTCTTCTTCGCCAGAAAGTAAGGGTGCGATGGCGCGGCGAAAGTCCTCTTCTTTGAGCTTTGGTTTGATATCGTAAGCGGTGAGGTTTCGCATCTCTTCTGTCGAGTACCCCATGTTGCGCCGCACCCTAGCATTCACATATTGAAACCGCAAAGATGCGGCATCGAATATATAAATTTCATTCCAGATCAGGTCGAGAACTTTCCAGAGACGCTGCTGTTTATTTTCGGTAATATCTAATCCCATTTCTACAACTTTTAATTCCCCATTGATATCTACAAAGGGATAGTTGTAAATTTCATAAGTGCGTCCGTGGCGATGGTCGATCCATTCCCAACTTTGAGTCTTTTTGGTGGCAAATACCGTGCAGGTGGGACAAAGGGAACAAGGTGTTTTGGTGCGTGGTAAAGCTGAGTCATCCTCTTTACTAACACACTCAGGTTTTGACGCTACTTCTCCATCCAAAATGAAACATGCTTTGTGGTTCGGTTCGCCAAAAATCTCCCGAAAGCGTTGGTTATAAAACCCTGTTGAGTTTTCGGCTCTAATATGTAAAAATACGGGCAGTTGCTCGAGCAGCGCATAAAGGCTTTGTCTTTCTTTTTTCAGCGCTTTCACTTCTTGAACTAGGAAGTCAGAGGACGCGGTGACGCGGGGACGCGGGGACGCGGTGAAATCTTTACTCTCCCCGTCCCCCCGTCTCCCACTCTCCGTGTCCTCTTCTCTAGCTACTGCATAAATTAGTTTCTCTTCTGAACAAGATAAACTCCAAGACAGCCAGCGATAACTACCATTTTTGTGACGATAGCGATTTAACAGATGGCAGGGACGATCTGGTTGACAATGTTGTAAAGTTGCTAGGCTGACCGATAAATCCTCTGGATGCACTAATTCTAGCCAAGATATTCCCAAAAGTTCCCCAGGATTCCAGCCTAAAATTCGGCTGACTGCCTGGTTTATTTGTTGAAAGTTTCCTCGCTTTTCTAGGACGCAAAATATGTCAGGGGATAAATCGAAAAAAGCTTTAAAATCAATCTTTTCTTTTTTGAGCTTATCGACTTTTTGTTGGGGTGCGGTTGAGTTTTTCATCTGAACTTTCTTGCCTCTGTTTTGGGAACTAATTTAATCCTTGTCAATTTAAAAAAGCGTTTTTTTTTCGGCTTCTTTAAACTGGCTAATTCCTCATCTCTCGACAGTAATTGCTCATAAAATATTAAGTTTATGAGCAATTACCTCCGATGAATTAGTAGTTAGCTACTCTACAAGACAGAAGCACCCCGATCTAATATCTTTCGATATTTTTAATCTTCTATTTACTCTTTTTAATTCAATCTTGATACTCCATTCGCTGCTTGCGCCCCGCGGCTAGCAACAACCCAGCAGCATTAGCGTCTACAGGTGGGGAGAGATAGTTGCCTTGTACCTGTTCGCATTTCAATTTTTTCAGTTGCTCTAGTTGCAGTGCTGTTTCTACCCCCTCTGCTATCACATCCATGCCGAGATTGTGAGCCAAGTTAACAATTGTCCAAAGGATGGCGGCATTGTGGCTCTGCTTGCCGATCTGACTCACAAAAGAGCGGTCAATTTTTAAGGTATTGAGGGGGAAGCGGGTGAGGTGTGATAGAGATGAATAACCCGTGCCAAAGTCGTCAATACACAGACCAATTTGGCGTTGTCTCAATTGCTGTAGCATGAGAGCGGTTTCCTCTGAATCATCGATCAGGGTGCTTTCGGTAATTTCTAGTTTCAAACAGTTTCCGTTTAACCCTGTTTCCCAAATAATTTTGTCGATCTGTTGCACGAGTCCGGGGTGAAGGAATTGTTTGGGAGACAAGTTTACGCTCACGATCAATGGCTGTGCAGTGGGAAATGCTAGTTGCCAGATTCGCATTTGCAGGGCTGCTTGTGCCAATACCCAACGCCCCAAAGGTACAATTAATCCGGTGTCTTCGGCTAAGGGGATAAATTCACCCGGTAAAAGTTGTCCTCGTTGTGGGTGTTGCCAGCGCAATAAGGCTTCAAACCCAGAAATTCTGCCGGTGACTAAGGAAAAAATTGGCTGGTATTGCAGCGTGAATTCCCGACGGTTTTCGACGGCTTTTCTCAGGTCATTTTCTAGCTGCAATGACTCTAGTGCCCGATCGTACATTTTGGGGTTAAATACGGCGTACCCGGTGAGGGTTCGCTGCTGTTTGACGCAATACATGGCGGTATCTGCATCGCGCAGAACGTGGGTGGGTTCGTCGTGGGCAGCGATCAAGTTGTTGGTAACTGACGCCCTGGGTGAACCGCTGAGGACGATGCCGATGCTGGCGCTGGCGAATATTTCGTGTCCTTCGATGTAAAACGGATGGGCGATCGCTTTCACAATCCTTTCGGCGACAAAAGTGACATCGCGCACTTCGCTGATGTTTTCCAGCAGGATGGTGAATTCGTCTCCCCCCAGTCTGGCGACGGTATCGCTGGGACGCAGGCAGCTTGTCAGGCGTTCGGCAAAGGCTACCAGTAACCGATCTCCGGCTAGGTGTCCCATGCTATCGTTGATTAGTTTTAGCCGGTCTAGGTCGAGGAATAATACGGCAAATAAGCGCCGGGGATATTGTTTGACGCTGGCGATCGCTGCTTCCAGGCGGCGCAGAAATAAGGCGCGATTGGGTAACCCGGTGAGGGCGTCGTGCCAAGCGTAGTGTCGCAGTTGTTCTTCGACTTGCTTGCGTTCGGTGATGTCTGCGATCGCTCCCACATACCCAATCGTACTCCCCGACCTTCCCGTTTCTGCGGTTGCTTGGGCTATCACCCACACCACCGTTCCGTCGGGGCGCAGGATGCGATATTCGCAGGACTGGAACGACAAATTTTTCGCCACTGCCTGATACCATTCGGTCAGGACGCGCACCCGGTCTTCGGGATGAATCGTTCGCACCCACCCTTCTCCCATAGCTTCTCGCACTTCGACGCCATTGAGTTGACACCAGCGATCGTTGACTTGAATATACTGCCCCAAAGCATCGGTACAAAATATGCCTACTGGCGATAAGTTTACCAGGGTTTGATATTGATTTTTGCTTTCCCGCAGCGCGGCTTCTGCTAATTTGCGCTCGGTGATTTCAAACTGAATCGTTAGATATTGGAGCGGTCTGCCTTGCTCGTTTAAAAATGGCACGACTGTGCTGCTTACCCAATAATCTCTCCCATCTTTGGCGCGGTCTTTAATTTCTCCTTGCCAAACTTGTCCCTGGCTAATCGTTAACCACAAATGCTGGAAAAATTCTCTGGAATGATATCCAGAGTTTAGCAGGGTAAAGCTTTGACCTAGCAGTTCCTCCCGGCTATACCCAGAAATAACGCAAAATTTGTCGTTCACGTAGTTGATGATGCCGTGCGGATCGCTAATCGCAATAATTGCTGCTTGGTCTAGGGCGTATTTAATATCTGATAATTCTTTCAGTGTTGTTTGCAGTCTGTTTTCTACTTTTGAACACTTGATGCCCTTGCAACTGTAGCTTTTTAGCTCGATTACGCATGGCTCGTAATTTTCTATTCTTTCTGTACCATATTCTTCTTGCACTTCTCTAGCATTCATATCAGTAATATTTCCTGAGTTAATTTGGCATTTAGTTTCAGCAATTCAAGGTTATACAAGATTAGGTATATATTCTACCCTCGTTTTTAAAATATTTGTTGCGCCTCAGTTTATCCTTCTCTCCTTTTTGCAATTTTTTAACCTTTGTAACACATTGTTAAATTATTATAAATTTTTTATGAGCTGTTTGCGTGCAGTTACCTAAATTTACCGCATTTTAACCAAATTGCTATATTATAATATATAATACAATTTTGGTAATCTTTTAGTATAGCCGATTACACAAGTGGTTAAAGAAGCGAAAAATTTTAATTTTTTCGTTGCCGATGTAAAATAAAAAAAATTAGTCATTAGTGATGAGTAATTTTACTCCTAACTAATGACTAATGACTAATGACTAATGGCTAATTCTGTAATAAATGTTGGGCGACGAGATCGGCGACCTCGTTGGGGTGCATTTTGCTACAGCGAGTTTTACTCGGCATTAACATCATATTGGGAGCAGAAGAACAGCGTTTTTGGCAACCAGTGCGTTCGATTTCCACGCTGTCTAGCAGTCCGCGATCGCACAAAACTGCCTCTAATTCTTGACAAAGTTTCTTAGCACCCCGTTTCTGACACCCTGATTTTTGGCATACCAGAATTTTGGCTTTTGGTTTAGTGCAGCGGGAGCGGTCTGACTTGGGAGAAGCAGAGGGAGAAATCTCTGAATTTTGGTAGAGTTTGTTAATTTGATAAGCTTTAAATTTAGGTTCATCTTTACATTTCTTTAGCTTGGTTTCGCCAAAGATTTGAATCCAGTCACCCGGCATTAAAACTTGGTTGAGACTGACGCGGGACTCCTTAGAAAGTTTAATTGTCAACTCGGTTGAACCAACCGCAACTCGCAAGTATTTGAGTTTCCCTCCCGACTCCTGGATAAACCCTAAAAATTGTCCCTCAAGGCTGAAATGTGGCTGCCGATGCAAATTGTATAAATCCATAATCTTGTTCCTGGTTGAAAAATCATAGGTATTGGATACAGATGCAGGTTTCTAGTGAATAGGGATAAGCTTTCCCAGAAACCCGGTTTTTTGAATAAACCGGGTTTCTTAATCAAAAACAAGGGTGCAAGATCTAAACCGACCCGCTTAACCATTAGCAATTAGCAACTAGCAATTACCAATTACCAATTACCAATTACCAATTACCAATTACCAATTAAGCAACTCGCTTCCCTTCAACTGTTAGAGGAAGTTGAAAAGGTTCGGACAGATTGGGAAAAATCATTTCCCATCCATTGGCTAGAACGAAAATTTTTCCTTCCGGGCCTTCTTTTTCGCTAACCACTTCCTCTTCTAAGTCTTTTTTGGCGACATAGACGGTTAAGTGTCCGGCGTTGTTGCGGCGTAACATAACTTTCATGATGCTTCCTCCACGGATTCTAATTCTTTTTTGCGACAACCGATAACCACGCCCTTTTCTAAGAAATGCACCGCGTAGATATAGTACATTTGTAAATAAGTGCCGATGCCAACTACATAGCCGACATCGCCCTTTTTAGCGAGCGGTGTCCCCACATCGATACCGGGAAAAGTGCCGTCATTGCGAATTAGTTTCCGCAACCGGACTTTTTGTTCCATTTCAAACACGGGTGGTTCGGCTATTTCAATTTCATCTGATTCCATGAGCGACCCTCCGGTTGTTTACTAAATCGATCAGTTCTTCTTCAGTTAAACTGCGCTTTACTTTTACCGATAAATTCCGCACCTGCTCTAAAATTAACTGAGTTTCTTCGGGATCGAGGGCGATACCGTGTTGTTTTAGCAAGTCGGATAGTAGATGCCTACCTGAATGTTTACCCAGAACTAAACGCCGCTTCCAGCCAACTTCTTCTGGCGCAAAAGGTTCGTAGGTAGCGGGATTTTTCAGGACGCCGTGAGCGTGGATACCTGATTCGTGAGCGAAGGTATTTTCGCCAACAATTGCTTTCCAAGGCGGGACGAAACTGTTAGATGCTTTCGCTACGATTTGAGAAAGATGCCGGAATTGACGGGTATCGATACCCAAATCGAGGGAGTAAACTCGTTTAAGTGCCATTACCACTTCTTCTAAAGGGGCGTTACCAGCGCGTTCGCCCAATCCGTTGACAGTGGTATTCACTGATTTAGCACCGGCGCGAATACCGGCGATCGCATTCCCCGTAGCCATCCCCAAATCGTTATGGGTGTGCATTTCGATTGGAATCGACAAAATCGAAACCAATTGGCTAACTTTTTCGTAGGTAGTAAACGGATCTAAAATTCCCACGGTGTCGCAGAAGCGAAACCTAGATGCACCTAATTCTTGAGCGTATAACGCTACTTCTACCAGAAAGTTTTCATCAGCTCTCGAAGAATCTTCCCCGCCAACGGATACGTATAAACCTTTATCTTTGGCGAAACTGACAGTTTCTTGTAGCTTAGAAAACATGGTGCGCGACTGTCCCTGAAATTTAACTTGAATTTGAATTTCAGAGACGGGGACAGAAATATGGACTCGCTTTAAACCTGCTGCAATTGACGCTTGTACATCGCTAATAACCGCACGATTCCATCCCAGCAGTTCAGCTTGCAAACCTAAATCTACAATGCGAGCGATCGTTTGTCTTTCTTCGACTCCCATTGCGGGAATGCCGATTTCTAATTCCGGTACGCCAATGGCGTCTAGGAAGGTGGCGATCGCAATTTTTTCTTCTGGGGTAAAAGCAACTCCCGCTGCCTGTTCCCCATCCCGAAGTGTTGTATCGTTGATTTGGATGCGATTCACTGCACTTACCTCGTAAAGTTGTTAGTTGTCGGTTGTCAGTTGCCCGCTATCAGTTGTTGGTTGTTTTTTTTACTTACTACTGACCGCTAACCACTGACCACTGATTACTAACCGTAGAGCCTGGAACCGTCATTTTGGGTTTTGAGTTAAAAACTTGTTACCCTTTAACTCAAAACTCAACAAAACGAAATCATACTTGTGCAAAGCGATCCAGTTGCCCGGATAATAGCCAATTAGCAGCTTGAAACTGAGTGCGACTGTCTAACCAATCGTAAATTGCGGTAAGCTGTTCTAGGGAAACTAGACCGTATTGCCACAGCACCATTGGTAAAGGTTCATCCCCTTGTTTGCGGTTGCGGAGTGCCACGGCGATCGCAGAACTAGAAATCGCCAGATCATCTTGTAAAAAGTTGATGAATTCGCTCATTTTCTTACTGGATTCCATGACACTACCTTCAACCGATTTTAGATGAGAGATTGCAGATTTGAGATTTGAACTTATTTCAGATTTCCGATTTGAGATTTCAGATTTAAATTCCAACTAAATCTGCAATCTGCAATCCTTCAATCTAAAATTTCTTTAGGCTATCTTCAGCTAGGAAGTGAGCTAGATGAAAAGCTCGATCTTCAGTCGCTAGAAGAATTTGTTCGTACAGGTAACGAGTCGCGCGATCGCCGATACTTTCTGCTTGCGCTGCTTGACGGCGAATGATACCGATAACTGCCTGTTCTGCTTGCAAATCGTGTTCTACCATTGTCCGGGAATTGAAAATCCCGTCATCTTCTGGGCTAAAACAACACAATTCGGCTAACTTGCCAAAGCTGGCTACAGGCGTGCCTCCCAGACCATTCAAGCGTTCCCCAATGTCATGTACGTGACCTTGGACTGCTGTATAGCTGTCTTGAAAAAACTGATGCAGATCGTAAAATTCCGCGCCTTCGACTACAAAGTGTTGTTTTTGGTATTGCAGGTAAAGCGCTTGAAAACTCGCTAGGGCAATATTCAATCCTTCAATCGCCGGAACGGTAACTTCCTGTCCTAAACCGACAGGATTATCTTCCACTTTTCCGAAGGATTGTTTAACGGTAACTTCTGTCATTAATTCACACCTAAATACAACTTTGCTAATTGGTAATTGGTAATTGGTAATGGGCAATTGGTAATGGGTAATTGGTGATTGGTAATTGGTAATGTTTTTGATTAAAGCCTTGCAATTACTACATTACCCATTAGCCATTAGCCATTAGCCATTAGCCATTACCAATTTCCAAATTTCCAACACCGTTCCAGCCAATCGATTAATTCAGACCGAGAAGCGATAAACTGTAACACGGTACTGCGGACTAGAACGGCATCAATACTGTTATTAACCTCGACGCGCAACGAACCATCATTCGGACAGCAACAGGGAATGGTGAGTTCTTGCAGGCGGCGATATACTTGCCAGCGGTCTAGTCGGGAAATTTGTACGACTTGACCCGTCAAGGCGTCTGGAGGAGGGAATTTAGACATGTTCCTAAGAATTTTGCTGTAGGGAAATTTCGAGCGTAGAAACCGGGTTTCTGGGTAGATCTCTGTTGGGGATGAATTATTTTTCATAGAAACCCGGTTTCTTTGCGTAGTCCTGAAGTTGTTGTTCGAGTTTCTCCGATTGTAGAAACCGGGTTTGTTTCGGAAACCCGGTTTCTAGGCGCGGGTTTATTTGCGTAAGTCCTGGAGTTGTTGTTCGAGTTTCTCGATGCGATCGCACAGCGACCGAATTACCGATGCTTGGGTATCGGGTAATTGTGCGTGTTCCAAGGGACATCCGATACCCTGCTTAGAAACGATCCGTCCCGGTACGCCAACAACTGTGCAGTCAGAAGGCACTCCTCGCAGCACAATCGAACCAGCACCGATGCGGACGTTATTGCCAATTGAAATATTGCCCAATACTTTCGCACCTGCACCCACAACGACATTCTTCCCTAACGTGGGATGGCGCTTACCCGTTTCTTTGCCCGTCCCGCCCAGAGTGACGCCCTGATAAATCAGCGTATAATCTCCCACAATCGCAGTTTCGCCAATCACGACGCCCATGCCGTGGTCGATAAACACGCCCTTGCCAATCGTAGCCCCTGGGTGAATTTCAATCCCGGTTAACAGCCGCCCGATGTGAGAAATCAGGCGCGGGATGACACTCACCTTGCGGACGTGCAACCAATTGGAAATGCGATGCAAGCAGAGGGCATGAAAACCCGGATAGCATAACAGCACTTCCAACCAGTTACGCGCAGCAGGATCGCGCTCAAAAATAATGCGAAAGTCTTCTATAAAGCGAGGCCTCGCCTCTAGGATCTCGCTCCCAGACTGAGCCTGGGAGCGAGGAGAGTGGGCTTCTGCCTCCGGTCTGAGGCTGGCTTCCCCCTGGTGTGCAGAGGTCTTGCTAGTGGGTGGTGGAGTGAAAATTTGTAGCATTAGCTTTAGGGGGAAAGCAACAAACACTTTCAAATGCTTATAACAAATGCCTTCCGCCCCGGCGTTTCACCCCGTGCAGATTTGATTAATTAGAGTTATTAGATTTGTACTCAAGGCTGGCGATCGCTCTACAATCAACCTTGAAAAATAATTTTGGGGTAGGGGTACTGGTATTTCTGGGGTATGGCACAAGTATTTCCGGCAGGGGGGACTTGTATTTTTGTACTCAAAACAATCCCCTCTTGATGAGGGTTTGAAGCCATTTCTCCTGAGTACTATATATAGGATCGGTTTGTACTCAAGCCCCGTTTTTTCCCTTTCCCGTTTTTATCTTAACAAATTTTGTTTCGATTGCTACCGTTTAAAAAAAAGTGCTATTTTAGATACAGAATGAAATTCCGTGGTCGCGCTGGGGTAGCCGACGACAGGAAGGGCGAAGACAGTAAGTTTCGCCCTTATGTTTCGCCCCTACTCCAGTTTTTTCAACTCCATATAAGTTTTTGAGTACAGGGCGGAACACTCAAAAAAAGCCGTCTGGGCAGCCTCAAATCCAGTCCCAGAGAGGCTTTGACCTTGAGTACAAAAATTCCAGCACCCTAGACCAGAAATACCCGTACCCTAGCTAAGAAATACTCGTACCCCTACCCCAAAAAAATTTTTTCAGGTTGATATGACAAGGGTTTGAGGGCTTGAGTACAAAACTAATTAATCCAATAAATCTGAATCTGCGCTCAACAGAATTGTTCGCCAAGGAACTGCTGTTATAACTTTCCCATAACGTCACGCACTGAAATCCAGCAGACAACAATTGCTGAAACGAGTGCATGGACGAAGGTTGAAACGCATCTTTTCGGTTTTTCGGTAACGGCTAGTTTTTTAACCACGGAATTTCAATGTCACCAACCACTGAACTACTTACAACAAAGGAAGCAGTAGCGGGAACTCAAGCACCTGCGGCTGCCAAAAAATCAGGTGGCTGCGGCTGTAGTTCCACTTCCTCAACGGAACCATCGCTGGATGAAAAACTCAAACAGCGGATTGAAAAGCACCCCTGCTACAGCGAGGAAGCGCATCACCACTACGCCCGGATGCACGTTGCAGTTGCTCCCGCTTGCAACATCCAGTGCAACTACTGCAACCGCAAATACGACTGTGCTAACGAAAGTCGCCCCGGCGTCGTCAGCGAACTGCTAACCCCAGAAGAAGCCGCGCACAAAGTCCTAGTGGTGGCGAGTAAAATTCCCCAAATGACAGTTTTGGGAATTGCTGGTCCTGGCGACCCGCTAGCCAACCCGGAAAAAACCTTCCGCACGTTTGAACTAATTGCAGACAAAGCCCCGGATATCAAGCTGTGCTTGTCAACCAACGGTTTGATGCTGACGGAACACGTTGACAAGATTAAACAACTCAACGTCGATCACGTCACCATCACTATTAATATGGTTGACCCGGAAGTCGGCACGAAGATTTATCCCTGGGTTCACTACAAGCGCAAGCGCTACAGAGGCATCGAAGGGGTCAAGATCCTCCACGAGAAGCAAATGGAAGGCTTGCAAGCCCTCAGAGAAGCCGATATCCTGTGCAAAGTCAACTCGGTGATGATTCCCGGCATCAACGACGAACACCTGGTTGAAGTCGATAAGGTGATTCGCGACAATGGTGCATTCCTGCACAACATCATGCCGCTAATCTCTGCACCAGAACACGGCACCTACTTTGGTTTAAACGGACAGCGCGGTCCCACACCCAAAGAACTGAAGGCACTGCAAGATAATTGCTCCGGCAACATGAAGATGATGCGCCACTGCCGTCAGTGCCGCGCCGATGCAGTAGGTTTGTTGGGCGAAGATCGTTCTCAAGAATTCACCAAAGAGAGCTTCTTGGAAATGACGCCGGAATACGACATCGAGAAGCGTCAAGAAGTCCACGCTCAAATCGCCAAGGTACGCGAAGAGCAAAAGGCAGCTAAAGATGCCAGAATTGCTGCGAAGAAAGCTGCCAATACGCCCAAGATCCTCGTGGCGGTGGCAACTAAAGGTGGTGGAATGGTTAACCAGCACTTTGGTCATGCCCGCGAATTCCAAATCTTTGAAGTTGACGGGACCCAAGCCAAGTTTGTTGGACACCGGAAAGTAGACCAATACTGCCAAGGTGGTTTTGGCGAGGAAGAATCCCTCGACGGCATGTTGAAGATGCTGGAAGATTGCAAAGCCGTTTTGGTTTCTAAGATCGGTCACTGTCCGCAAGAAAGCTTGCAAAAAGCCGGAATTGAACCAGTAGAAGCCTACGATTTAATCGACAAGGTGGCGCTGGAGTTCTATCAAAAATGGATAAGTGCTAATGGCTAATGGCTAATGGCTAATGGCTAATCGCTAATAAAGGAGGAGGCGATGACTTACACGATTACTAGCAGTTGTATTGGGTGCGATCGCTGTTTATCTCAATGCCCCACGGGCGCAATTTCCAAAGATGGAGATACCCTCTGGATTAATCCTAAACTCTGCAACGGCTGCGCTGGTTTTTACCGAGTACCTCAATGTCAGGCTGTTTGCCCCACAAACAAGGGTATTGCTCGTTTAAGTCCCGTCTCTTCCATTTCTAGCGGTGATTACTGGGACTCTTGGTTCAACACCTACAACCAATTAGTAGAAAAATTGAATAGTAAAAAACCACCCACTTATTGGGAGAAGTGGTTTAATAGTTACTCCCAAGAACTCCAGAAAGTAATCAAGCGCTAATGGGTAGTGGGTAATGGGCAGTAAATCATTACCAATTACCAGTTACCAATTACCAATTACCAATTGCCAACCTAACCATGTCAGTCATTTATCTAGATAACAACGCTACAACAAGGATAGATGAGGCGGTTGTAGAGGCGATGATGCCCTACCTGACTCAGTATTACGGCAATCCCTCCAGTATGCACACCTTTGGCGGACAAGTTAAAAAAGCCGTCCAAACTGCAAGAGAACAAGTTGCCATCTTATTGAACGCGGATCCGGCAGAAATTGTCTTTACCAGTTGCGGAACCGAAGGAAATAATGCAGCAATTCGCGCCGCAATCGCTTCCCAAGCAAATAAGAAGCAAATCGTGACGACGCAAGTCGAACATCCTGCGGTTCTCAATGTCTGCAAAACTTTAGAAAAGCAGGGTTATTCGGTCACATATCTTTCTGTTGATCGGCAGGGACGCCTGGATCTAGATGAAGTTGATGCTGCCATTACAGGTGGTACGGCGCTAGTTTCGATCATGTACGCCAATAACGAAACTGGGACGATTTTCCCAGTCGAACAAATTGGCGCAATCGCTAAAGAAAAAGGCGCGATCTTCCACGTCGATGCTGTACAAGCAGTGGGTAAAGTACCCCTGAACATGAAGAACAGCACCATCGATATGCTCACCCTTTCCGGTCACAAACTGCACGCGCCCAAGGGAATTGGTGCATTATACGTGCGGAAAGGCGTGCGCTTCCGTCCCTTCCTGATTGGCGGACACCAGGAAAGAGGACGCCGAGGCGGAACGGAGAACGTACCGGGTCTAGTAGCTTTGGGTAAGGCGTGCGAGTTGGCGCTACAGCATATCGGCGACGTGAAGAAAGAGAAAGCGTTGCGCGATCGCTTAGAAAAAGGGTTACTCGCCGCCATTCCCGACACCGAAATCAACGGATATCCCAAAGAAAGACTCCCCAATACAACAAATATCGGCTTCAAATATATCGAAGGCGAAGCCATTTTACTTTCCCTCAATCAACACGGGATTTGCGCCTCCTCTGGTTCTGCATGTACCTCCGGTTCGTTAGAACCATCCCACGTATTGCGAGCAATGGGATTGCCATATTCCGTCTTGCACGGTTCAATACGTTTCTCCCTTTCTCGATATACCACCGACGCAGAAGTTGACCAAGTACTAGCAATCATGCCAGAAGTTGTAGAAAGATTGCGTGCCATGTCGCCCTTCAATTCCGACGCCGCATCCTGGCTACAAGAACACGAAAAGAACTTGGCCTCAGCTAATCGCTAATTTCAGATTGCAGATTGCAGATTGCAGATTTTAGATTTGAAATCCCTCAAATCTAAAATCTGAAATCTCAAATCTGAAATCCCTTAAATCTGCAATCTGAAATCTCAAATCTCAAATTTTCTTAACACTTTACCCCTTCACAAAAACAGCCATGTGGGACTATACTGAGAAAGTAATGGAACACTTCTACAATCCCAAAAATCAGGGAGCGTTAGAAGCCACCGAAGAGACAGGAAAAAAAGTAGTCACCGGAGAAGTAGGAAGCATAGCTTGCGGAGACGCCCTGAAACTTCACCTCAAGATTGATGAAACTAGCCAAAAAATTGTTGATGCCCGCTTTCAAACCTTTGGTTGCGCTAGTGCGATCGCATCATCATCTGCCCTCACCGACATGATTATCGGTATGTCAGTAGATGAAGCAGTAAAAGTTACCAACCGAGACATTGCAGAATTCCTGGGAGGACTTCCCGAAGAAAAAATGCACTGTTCGGTAATGGGAGCCGAAGCACTAGAAGCAGCGATTTACAGCTACAAAGGCATTGAATTAGAAACCCATGAAGAAGATGAAAGCACCTTAATTTGTAAGTGCTTTGGTGTCACAGAAAACCGGATTCGGAAGGTGGTTAAACAAAACAAACTCACCACAGCCGAACAGGTAACAAACTACATCAAAGCCGGGGGCGGATGCAGCACTTGTTACGCAGATATCGACGATATAATCGCTTCTGTTTGGTCAGAGATTGAAAATGAACCAGAAACGAGTTATGATGACTATAACGTAGGAGTCGCAACCGATATAGCAGTAGCAAAAGAAGAAGGAAGCGAACCTCCAGTCAGACATCTGACCCCGATGCAAAAAATCAACTTGATCCAACAAGTTATAGAGGCAGAAATCAGACCGTTCTTAAAGGCAGATGGGGGAGATATAGAACTGTACGACGTAGAAGGCGACAAGGTAAAAGTTATCCTGCGAGGCGCTTGCGGAACTTGTCCCAGCAGTTTAGTCACCCTCAAAGTTGCAGTCGAAGCCAAATTACAAGAGCGCGTCCTGCCGACGATCGCAGTCGAAGCAATCTAAACGAAGAGTCATGACCCAAGACTCATGACCAATCAGCTATCACGAATAACCAAACACCGAACATGAACAAGAAGTATAGAGGAGAGCGATCGCCTCCAGCGATCCTCCCTTTCCCCCACCCCATCTCATAACCATTCCCGCGAGATGGGCCTTAACCAACCTAAAGACAGCGGTTGGCAGTTAGTTGAAAAATGCCACTTCCCCAACTAACCACCAACCACGAGACAACGACACAAACCAACCTATTAAGCAGAGAGACACAAAATTATGCGTCAAATAGCATTCTACGGCAAAGGCGGTATCGGTAAGTCTACCACTTCCCAAAATACGATCGCTGCTTTATCCCAAGCCGGGAACCGCATCATGATCGTAGGTTGCGACCCCAAAGCTGACTCTACCCGCTTAATGCTCCACAGTAAAGCACAAACCACAATTCTGCACTTAGCAGCCGAGCGCGGTTCCGTAGAAGACCTAGAAATCGACGAAGTATTGCTCACAGGCTTCAACGGTGTCAAGTGCGTTGAATCTGGCGGTCCAGAACCAGGGGTAGGTTGCGCCGGACGGGGTGTAATCACCGCCATTAACTTCCTGGAAGAAAATGGCGCTTACGAAGACCTGGATTTCGTCTCCTACGACGTATTAGGTGACGTTGTGTGCGGTGGTTTCGCCATGCCAATTCGGGAAGGCAAAGCCCAAGAAATCTACATCGTTACCTCCGGCGAAATGATGGCGATGTACGCAGCTAACAACATCGCTCGCGGGATTCTCAAGTACGCTCACTCCGGCGGTGTACGTCTCGGCGGTCTGATTTGTAACGAACGTCAAGTCGCCCACGAAGTCGAACTGATCGAAGAATTGGCTCGTCGTCTGAACACCCAGATGATCCACTTCGTACCTCGCGACAACCAAGTACAACAAGCAGAACTGCGCCGGATGACGGTAATTGAATACTCGCCCAAGCACAAACAAGCTGAAGAATACCGCCAGTTGGCTGACAAGATTCAAAACAACGACGACCTGCGGATTCCGACCCCCATCACGATGGACGAACTAGAAGCCCTGCTGATGGAATTCGGCATCCTGAAAGAAGAAGACGAAAGCGTCATCGGTGTAACCGAAGATGGAGTCAAAGTCACAGCCTAATCGCGACTAGGGTATGGGGTGACGGGGCAATGGGGGATTGATACCCCACCCCCAACCCCTCTCCCTCTCACCTCTCTTCAATGTGCGCTACAAAAATAATGCCGGAGAAGACACAAAATGAGCGACGTAGTTCAAGAAAATAGAGACCTAATTAAAGAAGTTCTGGCAGTATATCCCGAAAAAACTGCCAAGAAACGCGAAAAACACCTCAACGTATACGAAGAAGGCAAAGCCGATTGCGGCGTTAAATCCAACATCAAATCCAACCCAGGTGTTATGACCACCCGTGGTTGCGCCTACGCCGGATCGAAGGGTGTGGTTTGGGGTCCGATCAAAGACATGATTCACATCAGTCACGGCCCCGTTGGATGCGGTTATTATTCCTGGTCAGGTCGCCGCAACTACTACATCGGCACCACGGGTATTGATACCTTTGGTACGATGCATTTCACCTCCGACTTCCAAGAAAAAGACGTAGTATTCGGCGGTGACAAAAAGCTCGCCAAACTGATAACTGAACTCGAAGAATTATTCCCCCTCAACAATGGGATTACCATTCAATCTGAATGTCCGATTGGTCTAATCGGGGATGACATTGAAGCAGTCGCCCGTAAAGCCACTAAAGAAACTGGAAAAATGGTTGTTCCAGTACGTTGCGAAGGCTTCCGGGGTGTATCTCAATCCCTCGGTCACCACATCGCTAACGACACAGTTCGTGACTGGGTATTCGACAAAACCGACCTGGACAAACTTGAATTCGAGTCTACTCCTTACGACGTAGCAATCATCGGTGACTACAACATCGGTGGTGACGCTTGGTCTTCCCGCATCCTGTTAGAAGAAATGGGACTGCGCGTAGTAGCCCAGTGGTCAGGGGATGGCACTCTCAACGAGATGAAAGTCACTCCCAAAGTGAAATTAAACCTGATTCACTGCTACCGTTCGATGAACTATATTTCTCGTCACATGGAAGAGAAATATGGTATCCCCTGGTTAGAATATAACTTCTTTGGCCCCACCAAGATTGCCGAATCGCTGCGGATGATCGCTGAGCGATTTGACGACAAGATTAAAGAAGGTGCAGAGCGAGTTATTGCCCAATACCAAGCTCAAACCGACGCCATTCTAGAAAAATATCTCCCCCGCTTGCAAGACAAGACCGTCATGATCATGGTGGGTGGATTGCGTCCTCGCCACGTCGTTCCCGCCTTCTACGATTTGGGAATGAAGGTCATCGGTACGGGTTATGAATTCGGTCACAACGACGACTACAAACGCACGACTCACTACGTCGATCACGGCACATTAATCTATGATGACGTAACAGGATTCGAGTTTGAAGAATTCGTCAAGAAACTCAAACCCGATCTCGTAGCTTCTGGCATCAAAGAGAAGTATGTCTTCCAAAAGATGGGTCTGCCCTTCCGTCAGATGCACTCTTGGGATTATTCCGGTCCTTATCACGGTTATGACGGCTTTGCTATCTTCGCGCGGGATATGGACATGGCATTAAATAACCCCACTTGGGATCTAGTCAAGACTCCTTGGAAAAAATAGGCAATCGGTAATAGTTAATGGGTAATCGGTAATAGATAGCACTTGCCAAAAACGAATGACCAATTACCCATTAGCAATTAGCAATTAGCAATTAGCAAATCGCAGACCACGGAATTTTTGGAGAGACTACAATGGCTCAGAATAATATTGACCAGATCAAAGACCACGCCGAACTATTTCACCAACCAGAATATCAAGAACTCTTTGCCAAGAAAAAGGCCGAGTTCGAGGCAATGGCTCCTGATGAGAAAGTAAAAGAAGTTGCAGATTGGACGAAGACTTGGGAATACCGGGAAAAGAACTTTGCTCGCGAAGCTTTAACCGTTAACCCCGCAAAAGCTTGCCAACCTTTAGGTGCTATTTTGGCAGCCGTAGGGTTTGAAAAAACAATGCCCTTCGTTCACGGTTCTCAAGGTTGCGTTGCATATTTCCGCACCCACTTTACCCGCCACTTCAAAGAGCCATTCTCTGCGGTATCTTCTTCCATGACAGAAGACGCAGCAGTATTCGGCGGTTTGAAGAACATGATCGAGGGTTTGGCTAATACCAAAGCCATGTACAATCCCAAGATGATTGCCGTCTGCACCACCTGTATGGCAGAGGTTATTGGGGATGACTTGAACGGGTTTATTGGTAACGCCAAAAATGCTGGTTCTATTCCTCAAGATTACCCAGTTCCTTATGCACATACTCCTAGTTTCGTGGGTTCCCACGTTCTGGGTTATGACAACATGATGAAGGGTATTCTTTCCTGCCTCACAGCTAACCAAAAGAAAGAAACCACCAACGGCAAACTGAACTTTATCCCCGGTTTTGAAACCTACATCGGTAACCTGCGGGAAGTCAAGCGGATTCTCGGTTTGTTTGGCATCGACTACACCATTCTGGGCGATCATACCGATTATTTGGATGCTCCCAACACTGGGGAATATGAAATGTATCCCGGTGGAACCAAACTGGAAGATGCAGCAGATTCCGTGAATGCTGAAACCACCATCTGCTTGCAAAAATACTCGACCATTAAGACGCGGGAATGGATTGCACAAAATTGGCAGCGTCCTACGGAAGTTCTGCGTCCTTATGGAATTAAGGGTACCGATGAATTCTTGCAAAAACTGTCAGAATTAACCGGCAAACCAATTCCGGAAGAATTAACCGCAGAACGGGGACGCGCTGTTGATGCGATGACCGATTCTCATGCTTGGTTGCATGGTAAGAAGTTCGCCATCTATGGCGATCCAGATTTAATCTGGGGTGTGGTTAATTTCTTACTAGAAATGGGTGCAGAACCCATCCACATCGTTTGCAACAATGGTGACGAAGATTTCAAAGCAGAACTCGATGCAGTGTTGCAAGCAACTCCCTACGGTCAAGGCGCGACTGTTTGGATTAAGAAAGACTTGTGGCACCTGCGGAGTCTGTTGTTCACCGAACCAGTAGACTTCTTTGTGGGCAATTCTTACGGTAAGTATCTCTGGCGCGATACTCACACCCCAATCGTTCACATCGGTTATCCCATCTTCGACCGTCACCACTTACACCGCTATTCAACTCTCGGTTATGACGGCGTAATCAACATGTTGAATTGGGTCGTAAACCGCATCCTGGATGAACTAGATCGCAACACGATCGTTCCAGCGAAGACCGATATTTCTTACGACTTGATTCGTTAAGTTTGACCCTCTGGAAGGGAATAAGGAAAAGCAGGATTAGTGTAGTTTCTCCTAGTGTTTGATTCGAGGTAACCCTCAAATGAGTATCCTACTTTTCCTTTTTCCTTTTTCTTTTTTTCGGAACTGACGCAGCGACATTAAATATGGTGGATGGTGCGTTACGCTATCGCTAACACACCCTACTGATAGAAGCTTTACGTAAGTTCTGTTCTTTTTACTTGGAGCGAAGCGAGATGGCAACTCTTACCCCAATTCACGAACACGACCATCACCACCACGAGTTAGTAAGAAACCCAAGACGCCCTGGCTTCGACATCCTCTCTCCCCTGCGTCAATTGGTAGATAGCATCGAAGTTCAAGATAGAAAGATTGCCCATCTGTTTTGCCAACTGATTCCTTGCTGCTGTCCTTTTGAACGCGATGTCAATTTGTTCGGGCGGGTTTTATTCCACATTCCAGCTTTGTGTAAATTAAATCCTCTCTACAACGAGTTTGTATTCTTGCGCTTCCGCGCCCTCTCGTTCCTAGCAGATGTGTGCGGTGAAGATGTAACGAAATATATTTGTTGATTGCTAATTGCTAATAGCTAATTGCTAATTGCTAAGTTGTAAAAATCAACACAATTTTCCAGGGCAATTGGTGATTAGCTATTATGACAAGCCAAAAATAGAGAAGAAAAAGCAAATAGCCATTAGCCATTAGCCATTAGCCATTAGCCATTAAGTCATGAAAATTACTCAATCTAAAATAACCGAACTCCTGAGCGAAAAAGGCTGCGAACACAATCATCAGAAAGAAGGGAAAAAGAAGACAGCTTGTACTAAGCAAGCACAACCGGGAGCCGCTCAAGGTGGATGTGCGTTTGATGGTGCTTCGATTGCTTTAGTTCCGATTACTGATGTTGCACATTTGGTTCACGGACCGATTGCTTGTGCGGGTAATTCTTGGGGTTCTAGAGGTAGTCAATCTTCGGGACCGCAACTTTATAAAATGGGTTTTACGACCGACGTCAGTGAAAATGATGTGATTTTTGGGGGAGAGAAGAAGCTGTACAAGGCGATTAAAGAGGTGAGCGATCGCTACAACCCTGCCGCCGTCTTTGTATACTCGACTTGCGTTACAGCGTTGATTGGGGACGATCTGGATGCCGTTTGTTCTGCTGCTACAAAGAAATTCGGCATTCCCGTCGTTCCGATCAATTCCCCCGGTTTTGTGGGTACGAAAAATTTAGGTAACCGCATCGGTGGCGAAGCATTACTCGATTACGTCATCGGCACGAAAGAGCCAGAATATACCACACCTTACGACATTAATTTAATCGGCGAATACAACATCGCCGGGGAAATGTGGGACGTTTTACCCCTATTTGAAAAGTTAGGAATTCGCGTCCTAGCTAAAATTACCGGCGACGCGCGTTACAACGAAGTTTGCACCGCCCATCGCGCCAAACTCAATGTGATGATCTGCTCGAAAGCGCTGATCAACATGGGGACAAAAATGCAAGAAAGATACGGCATTCCCTACATTGAGGAATCTTTCTACGGCGTCGAAGATATGAATCGGTGCCTGAGAAATATTGCCGACAAATTGGGATGTGAGGACTTAAAAGAAAAAGTCGAAAAACTAATTGCCGAGGAAACAGCAAAATTAGACCTGGCTCTCGAACCTTATCGCCAACGACTAAAAGGTAAGCGAGTCGTTCTTTACACCGGAGGGGTAAAAAGCTGGTCGGTGATCTCCGCCGCCAAAGATTTAGGAATGCAAGTAATGGCGACCAGCACCAAGAAGAGTACTGAAGAAGATAAAGCCAAAATTAAAGAACTCTTGGGCAAAGAAGGCATCATGCTAGAAAAAGGCAACGCCGCCGAACTGCTAGAGGTAATTGCTAAAACCAAAGCAGAGATGTTAATCGCTGGCGGACGCAACCAATATACAGCATTGAAAGCCAAAATCCCATTTTTGGATATTAACCAAGAACGCCATCATCCCTACGCCGGATATGTAGGAATGATCGAAATGGCAAGGGAATTAGACGAAGCGTTACACAGTCCGATTTGGGAACAAGTACGCAAACCAGCACCGTGGGAATAGGGAATGGGTAATGGGTAATGGGTAATTGGTAATGGGAACCAAATACCAACTACCAACTGACAGGAGGCGGGTTTATAGAGGTTGTATGCGATCGCATATATTGCAGGTATTACCCGCCCCTACACAACTACCAAATACCAACTACCAATTACCAATTAGCAATTACCAATTAGCAATTAGCAATTAGCAAATCTTATGGCTACTGTAATTACCCCTACAAAATCCGTTGCTGTTAATCCCCTGAAGCAATCTCAACCCCTGGGTGCAGCGTTAGCTTTCTTAGGTTTAAAAGGAACGATGCCGTTGTTTCACGGTTCCCAAGGTTGCACGGCGTTTGCCAAAGTTATGTTGGTGCGGCACTTTCGGGAAGCGATTCCTTTAAGTACGACGGCGATGACCGAAACAACGACAATTTTAGGCGGAGAAGATAACGTACAAACGGCGCTGTTAACGTTATTAGTGAAAGCGAAACCGGAAATTATTGGACTTTGTACGACTGGGTTAACGGAAACGCGCGGGGATGATATGCAAGGCATCCTCAAAACGATTAAACAGCGCTATCCAGAATTGCAAGATTTGCCGATTGTATTTGTTTCCACTCCGGATTTTAAAGGTGCTTTGCAAGATGGATATGCTGCTGCTGTCCAAAGCATTGTCCAGACAATTCCAGAACCAGGAGATTTGATCGAAGATCAAGTGACAATTTTGCCTTCTTCGGCATTTTCGCCAGGGGATGTAGAGGAAATTAAGGAGATTGTCGAGGCGTTTGGACTCAAACCAATTGTCGTCCCCGATCTTTCCCTTTCCCTTGATGGTCACTTGAACGAAGGGGATTACAGCGCCACGACGACTGGGGGGACGAGTTTAGAGGATTTGCGGCGCGTTGGTGCTTCGGCGTTTACCCTGGCGCTGGGAGAGAGTATGCGGGGTGCGGCGGATGTTCTGATGCAGCGCTTCGGAACGGAATATCAGGTGTTTCCCAGAGTGACGGGATTGAGTGCGGTGGATGAGTTGATGGTGCGACTTTCTTTGGTAAGCGATCGCCCGGTGCCAGAAAAATACCGCCGCCAGCGTACCCAACTCCAAGACGCGATGTTAGACACCCATTTCTACTTTGGTCGCAAACGAGTTGCGATCGCATTAGAACCAGATTTGTTATATGCAACCAGCTGCTTTTTACAAGAAATGGGAGCAGAAATTCAAGCGGCTGTGACTACCACAAAATCGCCCATTTTGCAAGAAGTCCCGACAGAATTTGTCAAGATTGGCGACTTAGAAGATTTAGAACAATTGGCGGTTGGTGCGGATTTACTGATTACCAATTCCCAGGGCACGCGGGTGAGTAAAAAATTGGGAATACCTCTCTATCGGCGAGGATTGCCCATCTACGATCGCCTGGGTAACGGTCACTTCTCCTCAGTTGGGTATAAAGGAACAACCGCCTTGTTGTTTAATATTGGAAATATTTTGTTGGAGGAAGAAGAAGTCAAAAATAAACATTAAAAATTGCCGGTTTTTCAAATTTTCAGGTGAAACTTAAATGAAGTAGCACCAGGAGGATAAGAATGAAAATTGCATTTGCTACGCAAGACCTGGTTCACATCAATGCCCATTTTGGCTCGGCGAAACAAATGGCAGTTTACGAAGTGTCGCCGGAGGGATATCAATACCTAGAAACCATCGGGTTTGATGGCAAACTTGACGAAGATGGTAACGAAGATAAATTAGTCCCCAAAATCGAAGCTTTATCTGACTGTACAATTGTTTATGTAGCCGCAATTGGTGGCAGTGCAGCGGCGAGGCTAATTCGCAAGAAAGTGACTCCCGTCAAGTCAAAAACCGAAGACGACGAGATTACTGAAGTCCTGGAAAATCTGGTGACTACCCTGAAAGGAAATCCGCCACCTTGGCTTCGCAAAGCCTTGCAGCAACAGGAAAAAAGCTTTGAAGATTTTGAGGATGAATAGTCAGTTTGCTAATGGCTAATGGCTAATGGCTAATGGCTAATTTCATTTGCGATCGCTAACCCACTCTAGATACAGGAAAAAAAAGGAAAGACAATGACTACAGAAACTGCTCTGACCAATGAAGAGTTAGTTAAAGCCACGCCATACCTGCAAGAATTGGCACGTCAAATGCGCGCTCAAGACGGCTATGGTACTTTCCGCAGTTGGTCGGATGAATTGGTTCTCAAACCATTTATTGTCAGCAAAGAGCAGAAACGGAAAATTTCTGTTGATGGCGATGTCGATCCCGTGACTAAGTTAAGAATTGCGTCGTTTTATCGCGCAGTAGCAGCCAGAATCGAACAAGAAACAGGATTACTTTGTCAAGTCGTAATTGACTTGAGTCACGAAGGATTTGGCTGGGCATTAGTATTTTCCGGTCGCCTCTTAGTCACCGCCAGAACCCTGCGCGATGCCCAAAGATTTGGCTTCGATTCTTTTGAAAAATTAGCAGCAGAAGGCGAAAAGCTGGTCACATCTGCCGTCGAACTAGCTACCCGCCATCGGGAAGTAGCAAAGATTTAGTCATTAGGTAATAGGTAATGGGTAATGGGTAATGGGAATTTCCCAATCACCAATTACCAATTACCAATCACCAATTACCAAGGAAGAAACTTATGGTTCAAACAACCGAACTAACCATTGAGGACTTAAAAGCAAAAATTAAACGCCTCAACAGCAAAGGCGGTCAACTCAAAATGGAGCTTCACGATTTAGCTGAGGGACTGCCAACAGATTTCGACAAAATTATGGAGGTAGCAGGCAGAACTTACGAACTATTTAGCGAGTTAGACGAGCTGAAAAAACAGTTAAAAGCACAGGAGCAAGCCAAATGACACAGACTTTAGCAGATCTGAGAAAAATATCTGATGCTGAAGACTATTTTCGCTTTTTTAACCTCGCTTTCGATCAGCAGGTTGTGAATGTCAACCGCTTGCACATATTGAAGAAATTTTCTCAGTATATGACTGAGATTGATGAAACTTTTTCAGATCTAACTGAAGCGGAAAAGTTAGTCAAGTACAGCGAAGCTCTCCAAAGTGCTTATAACTTGTTCTTGAGTTCAAACGCGGTAGAGCAAAAACTGTTCAAGGTGTTTAACGACAAACCCAAAAACGTCGTGATGCTCTCAGACATCAAAATTGATTAGTTCTCATTCCTTCACGGTGCGGCGAAGGCCATAAACCGGGTTTCGACCTAGATCTCTAGTTTCCTTGCTCAACGATTTTTCAGAGAAACCCGGTTTCTTTACACCTACAAAACTGACTAACGAGGAGGATTGAATTGGTAAACTTTACACCCACAGAAGTAGAACGTTACCATCGCCAAATGATGCTTCCAGGTTTTGGTGAAGAAGCACAGCGCAAACTCCGCCAAGCGACTGTTTTAGTCACGGGTGTAGGGGGATTAGGCGGTACGGCGGCGCTATATTTGGCGGTGGCGGGAGTTGGGCGGCTAATTCTAGTCAGGGGTGGCGATTTGCGCCTGGATGACATGAATCGGCAAATTTTGATGACGGATGATTGGGTGGGAAAACCCAGAGTTTTAAAGGCAAAGGAAACGCTTTCTGCAATTAATCCCGATGTGGAAATTGAGGCTATTCCTGAATATGTCACCGCATCAAATGTTGATTCTTTAGTGTTGCAGGCAGATATCGCCCTCGACTGCGCTCATAACTTTGAGGAGAGAGATTTATTGAATGCTGCTTGCGTGCGTTGGCGCAAACCAATGGTGGAAGCAGCGATGAACGGAATGGAGGCTTACCTAACAACTATTATTCCTGGTGAGACTCCCTGTTTATCTTGTTTATTCCCAGAAAAACCAGAGTGGGATCGACGCGCTTTTGGAGTGTTAGGAGCAGTTTCTGGAACGCTGGCAACTTTAACAGCTTTAGAGGCAATCAAGGTAATTACTGGTTTAGGAAAGCCTTTATTGTCGCAACTGTTAACAATGGATTTGGGAACGCTGGAATTTGCCAAACGGCGCCCTTATCACGACCCGCATTGTCCTGTTTGTGGAAATCAGTAATGGGTAATGGGTAATAGGTAATAGGTAATGGCAAGAAGAATCAATTACCAATTACCAATCACCAATTACCAATTAGCAATTCACCAATCACCAAATTTAGGAGGATTCATGACTGTTAAGTTAACTGATGTTGCAGCATTTCGTCTTCGCACATTCTTGCGCGGCAGTAGCAATCAAGATGGAACGCAAAAGGGTGTAAGACTGGCAGTAGCTGATGGGGGTTGCAGCGGTTACGAGTACAAAATGGAAATAACTAGCACTCCAAAAGCTGATGATTTGGTGGTTGAGAATGAAGATAAAGTGCTGTTTTTCATTGACCGCGAAAGCGCACCCTTAATCGAAGGCATGGTAATCGATTTTGTGGATGGTTTAGTCGAGTCAGGATTTAAGTTTACCAACCCGAATGCAACTGATACCTGTGGTTGTGGCAAGTCCTTTAAAGTAGGAGATTGCACGCCCGCAGGTGTGCCTTGCAGTTAGTTAAGGACAACTGACGGGGCGGTTTGATAACAATAGATGGTTGGTAAAACCCGCCCCTACACAAGTGACTGTTTTTGTAAAAGAACACGTAATTTTGTTGGAGGATACAACAATGACTACAACTTACAAAGTGCGCCTGCAAAATAAAAAGCGTAATCTCGATGTTGTAATTGATGTTCCTGAAGATACTTATATCTTTGATGCTGCTGAGGAGGCAGACATCGATTTACCATCTTCTTGCCGTTCTGGTTCTTGTTCCAGCTGCGTCGGTAAAGTTGTTGAAGGGGAAATCGATCAATCCGATCAAAATTTCCTGGATGAGGAGCAAATGGCTAAGGGATTTGCTCTGCTTTGCGTTACTTATCCTCGATCTGATGTGACGATTCGTACTCACCAAGAAGCTTATCTTGTCTAAAGCATTCACTGTGCCAATTTTTTGATTTAAATGGCTGGTCTTATATCCCTATAGGAGTCGTAGTTTGATAAACTGCTACAGCTTCTAGTAGGGATTTTTTTATTTTACTTATTAGATTGCTTGCCAAAATAAGGACTAAAGTCATTACTACAAACGCCATAATTATTAACTAAAATGTATGATAAATTTTAAATAGTGTACTATGATACAGGAAAACGTTTCATAATGATGATTAGCGAAGAACAGCTAGCAAAAGAATTCACGCAAGTCGTCGATCGCATTTACCCGCGAGTCGGAAGGCAGCTGCACCGATGTTATGTTAAGGTTGTCGAGTTTTACGTCAAACGACTTGGCAGACGCCTTCACTACATTGTTATTTATAGCCCTAGCTACCTATGCCCTGCTTTACAAGTACAGCGAGGGGTACTCAGAGAAGTAGCAGAAAATATGGGGCTAATGGATGTAGTTATTGTCAATGCTACGCATCTGTTACGCGACCCCATGTCGAAGATTAAGCAGGAAGATTCCCGCTTTTGGTTGGAGTTACACTGGATCGCAACCCAGGAAGATTAAGCGGGTTATTTAATTTAGATTGCGTCCTATCCGGTTGCATAAGAGGGGCGGGTTTATTTACCCATTGCGCTTCTGGCAAATATCTCTCGTACAACCCGCCCCTACAACACCATTAATTATGCACAACTTGGCGCTCCTGACAATATATAACTTGCTTGAGGGGCTATTACAGGTTTTTTTTATTTATATACAAAAATAAACATAAATAACTAATCGTCAAAACAGTTGCCAATTTCTAGCAAAACTGTATCTTAATAGACAGGTTAAGTTGAGATATTCTCTCATAATTAAACTAGGAGTTTACTCTTGGTCAGGAGTTGCAATAGTTGCCCAAAAGGAGCGTTCTAGATGTTAACTCAAGGTTTTACGGTCTGTCTTTCCTCGCTAGAGTTACTCAATCCTGGAGAGCAAGGGATTGTGACTCGCTTTAGCAATACGGACGAAACAACTATTAAGAAACTTATAGCAATGGGAATTAAACCCGGAATGGCGATAATTTTAGAGATGCGATCGCACAACTTTGTCGTCACCGATGGACATCGCCGCTGGGAACTCGACCAAGCAATGGCGCGTAGGATTTGCGTCCGTCTTACCCATACTAAATAACCAGAGTGTAGTTTCAGCTATCGCTAAAAAACTACACTGGAAACAAAGCGTTATTAATCGACTGCAACCATCACGTCAGATGACTTGATGACTGCGAAAACTTCTGCGCCTTCTGCAATTCCCATTTGATCCGCTGAAGCTTTAGTGATGATGCTAACGACTTCAACTCCAGGCGCAATTTCTATGGTGACTTCAGTATTGACCGAACCGGGCGTCACTTTCTTAACTGTACCTTTGAGGGCGTTACGAGCGCTAATTTTCATACCTACTCCTCATGCAAAATTTCTATCTGAGTAATCGTAGCAGGTTTTACTCTATTAGCCAAAACCTATAAAAATTTGTAGCTTTAATTACATTTCGACAGCAATCATCACATCAGAAGACTTAATCACCACGCAAACTTCCTTTTGGGGACTGACTGCGAACCGCTGCACTGAAGATTTTGTAATCACCGCTACAATTTCCACTCCTGGCGCAATCTCCACAATCACTTCTGCATTGATATCTCCCAGCACCACCTGTTTCACCTTACCCCAGAGCGTGTTTCGGGCGCTGATACCTAGAAGGTGATGGTTCGATATTCTAGTTTCTGGTTTTGTTTCACCTGCATCCGGAATTTGCTCGGATGCTTCCTCCCACTGCCGATCCAAATTGCGAATAAGTTCCCGCAGTACCTCGGTTTTTGAGCGTTGAGACTTTTGGCAATACTGCTCTAAAATCATTTGTTCCTCTGGGGAGGATTGAAATGTTATCCATCCTTGACTTTTTCTCGGCATAGCTATTTACCAACTAAGTTGGTATGGTACTCTAATTAGGTTGGTATCATCATACCAACCAGGGCGGGGTGAGTAGCCAACCCACTCACAAAGTTTAACTATTTTTTGTAACTAACATGACAAAAAAACGCCTTCTTGCTTTTTTAGGCTGGATAGTTACGGCTTTAATTTTAGCAATCGGCATCAAGTTAATAACTCCATCGCCTGTAGCGGCACAAACTAACCCGACTGTGCTGGTATCTGCTGCTGCTAGTTTAAAAGAATCCCTGGAAGAAATTGCACCCGTTTATCGACAAGCAAATTCAAATGTGACGATTCGATATAACTTCGGCGCGTCGGGTGCTTTGCAGCAACAAATTGAAAACGGCGCACCCGCAGATATTTTTATTTCTGCTGCTAATAAGCAAATGGATGCATTGCAGCAAAAGAATCTGTTACTACAAGGTACGCGGCGCAATTTGCTAACGAACCGCGTTGTTTTGATTGTGCCGAAAAATTCGACGGTAATCGCTAATTTTCGCGGCTTAACGGCGACTAACGTCAGGAGAATTGCGATTGGCGAACCGCGAACCGTACCCGCCGGACAATATGCTGAAGAAATCTTGAGGAATTTGGGGATATTAGAACAAGTCAGACCAAAATTTGTATTGGGTAATAGCGTCCGTAATGTTCTAGCTGCGGTGGAAAGCGGCAATGCAGATGCAGGTGTTGTATACGCTACAGATGCCAGATTATCAGATCGGGTAAGAGTGGTGGAAACAGCAGCTCAAAACTTACATTCTCCCGTTGTTTATCCGATGGCGGTGCTGAGTGCGAGTCGAAATGCGGCGGCGGCGAGAGAATACACGCAATTTTTGGCAAGCGATCGCCGCGCTAGCAGCATCTTTGAAAAATACGGATTTACTATGGCGCGTTAGAGGTGCAAATATTTATGAAAGGTCAGGATTGGCTAGTAACTGATGACGGAAAATGTCAACCCTGCGAATCGGTTAGACCCTGGGAATTAATCCGGGATAATTATCGATTTTACCGCTTTCTAACCGAGGTGGAAGATGTCTTAAACCAGTTGATAACTAACGAAGAAGATGTCTTAAATCAAGCAATCGATGAAACCATTTGCTTACCAGCAATTCGCAAATTAGTTCGTCAGCTAGTCCTGAATTCATACTGGGTGCAAACTCAATATCTAAAACCAGACCCCGAAACCGGAGTTTCGGTGATGATTTTATACGATGAAATCGGTTATCCTTTAACAGTACAAACGGTAACTTTGTCCCCAGGAAGCGTCTCTCCGATTCACAATCACGGTACTTGGGGAATCGTGGCGGTGATGAAAGGACAGGAAAAAAATACTTTTTGGCGGCGCACGAATCATCCAGATTTTCCCGCTAAAATTGACCGAGTGGGAGAAAAGATTTTAAACCAAGGAGATATTATTAGTTTCACTCCCGATGCGATTCACAGCATCGAAGCAGTTGGCGATGAACCGACGATTACTTTTAATATTTATGGCGAGGCAAGTATGTCAAAGCGATTTGAGTTCGATTTGGTTAAGGCAACGGCGAAGAATTATTAATAGGGATTTTTGACGCGGATGCACGAAAGTTTGTAGTAATGTATTAATGTAGGGTGCGTTAGCAAAGCGTAACGCACCAGCCAGCAACACTAAAGTCCTTACTACAAACGTAGGCGACAGATGTGAAAATTAGATAACCATGAGTAATTGAACCAAAGTTATGCAAATACCTCAAGATTTGTCCCCGTTGTGGATTTCTTTAAAAACCGCTTCTATAGCTACCTTGATGACTTTCTTTTTGGGGATAGCTGCCGCTTATTGGATGTGGGGATATCGAGGTAAAGCGAAATCTTTAATCGAAGGAATTTTTGTGGCTCCCCTGATTCTACCGCCCACGGTTGTAGGTTTTTTATTGCTGCTGCTGTTGGGAAAAAATGGCCCTTTTGGACAAATATTGATGCAATTAAATATCAATATTGTTTTTACTTGGTATGCGGCTGTCATTACCGCTACAGTTGTCGCTTTTCCTTTAATGTATCGCACTGCATTGGGAGCTTTTGATCAAATTGATGGCAATCTTTTGCGGGCGGCAAAAACTTTAGGTGCTGGTGATGGAACGATTTTTTGGCGGATTAGTTTGCCTTTAGCTTTACCGGGACTTGTAGCGGGAACGATTCTCGCTTTTTGTCGTGCTTTGGGTGAATTTGGCGCAACGTTAATGTTAGCGGGTAATATTCCCGGATCAACTCAGACTCTCCCAATGGCGATTTATTTCGCAGTAGAAAGTGGGGCGGTGAATGAAGCTTGGCTGTGGGTATTGACAATCGTAGGAATTACTCTTTCTGCGATTACTGCCGTTAATTTTTGGGTAGATAAGAAAGCAGGGAGGGAGGGAAGACGCGGGGACGCAAAGACGCGGGGACGCGGAGAAATAGAGGAAAAGAATAAATTACCAATTACCAATTACCAATTACCAATTACCAATTCTGGACTGTTTGTAGATATTGAAAAGCAACTGAATGATTTTAAGTTAAATGTGGCTTTTAGTAGTAGCGATCGCCCGCTAGGACTACTAGGCGCATCCGGATCGGGGAAAAGCACGATTCTGCGCTGCATCGCAGGGATTGAAACGCCGGATAAAGGGCGAATTGTGTTAAATGGACGGGTGTTGTTTGATTCCGCAGCAGGGATTAATTTACCGCCGCGCGATCGCCGCGTGGGTTTCTTGTTTCAGAATTATGCTTTGTTCCCCCATCTCACGGTGGCAGAAAATATCGCCTTTGGTTTACCCAAGGGGACTTCTAAGAATGGGATTAAACAGCAAGTAGAAGCGCAACTCGCGAAGGTACGATTGCAGGGGTATAGCGATCGCTACCCCCATCAACTCTCTGGCGGGGAACAGCAGCGGGTAGCTTTGGCGCGTACTACGCTGTGCGAACCAGAAGTTTTATTGTTAGATGAACCTTTTTCCGCACTCGATACTTATTTACGCAGTCAATTGGAAATGCAATTGATTTCTGTATTAGATAATTATCCCGGCGTGACGTTGTTTGTGACCCATAATTTAGAGGAAGCTTATCGGGTGTGCGAGAACTTGTTGGTGGTGGATAATGGGATTGCGATCGCATCCGATTCCAAACAAACCATTTTCGAGCATCCTCACACATTCCGCGTCGCACAATTGACCGGATGCAAAAACTTTTCTCGCGCTAAAGTTACCCCATCTGGTTCTGTAGAAGCAATTGATTGGGACTGCACATTGCAGGTTATTGAACCAATTCCAGAAGCGCTTTCTTACATTGGAATTCGCGCCCACCAATTGATTTTTACCAACGATACAAACCGGGAAAATACTTTTCCTTGCTGGTTGGTTCAAACCAGCGAAACCCAGCACCGCATGACTTTATATCTCAAGTTGAACTCTTTCCCGAAAAGTCCCCAAGATTACCACCTGCAAGTCGAAGTTTTTAAAGAAAAATGGGCGACTTTAAAAGAACGTCCGTTCCCTTGGTTGATTCAACTTCATCCGTTAAAATTGTTTTTGATGTCCGATTCCAGTCTAATTCCTTCTGTTCGTAGTAAGGACTTTAGTCCTGTAGTTCTGAATGAGGATTGAATACTCACATCTTGCACCTTTCTCAACAAGACCTAAGAAACCGGGTTTCTGAATGAAAAATCAAGGCTTTCAGCTTAAAGCTTTGGCAAGAAACAAAGGTGATGACCCTAGTGCAAGATCTAAGAATAGCAAAATTGTCAAATTATGACAGAAACCACCACTAATTCCCGTTCCTCTGCCTTAAAATTTGTCATCTTTCTAGGAATTGTCAGCCTTTGCGCCGATATGACCTACGAAGGGGCGCGCAGCATCACGGGGGCTTATTTAGGGGTTTTGGGAGCGAGCGGGGCTGTAGTGGGGCTGGTAGCAGGCTTAGGTGAGTTAATTGGGTATGGCTTGCGTATAGCAATCGGTTATCTGAGCGACAAAACTGGTAGATATTGGGCAATTACCACATTAGGTTATTTCATCAATACCGCCGTTGTACCGCTTTTAGCATTAGCTGGAAGGTGGGAAATTGCGGCAGGATTGATGATAGCAGAACGGACTGGAAAAGCGATTCGCACCCCTCCCCGCGATGTATTGCTTTCCCATGCAGCAATTAGAGTGGGGCAAGGTTTTGGTTTTGGACTGCACGAAGCCTTGGATCAAATTGGTGCAACAATGGGGCCATTGGCTGTAGCAGCAATGATATTTTTCCAACATGGATATCGGGGAGGATTTGCGATTTTGGCAATCCCGGCGATAGTTGGTTTAATAGTACTTGTAGTGCTGTCGCGAGTTTATCCCAATCCCCATGAATTTGAAACAATCAAGATTGAATTAAAAGGGGAAGGACTCCCTGCCATCTATTGGATTTATTTAGGTGCGGTAGCATTAATTGGAGCGGGTTATGCAGATTTTCCCTTGATTGCTTTTCACTTACAAAAAAGTGCAGTTATTCCTGAAAATCAGATTCCTTTACTGTATGCTTTGGCGATGGGAGTCGATGCGATCGCTGCCCTAATCTGCGGTAAACTGTTTGACACAAAAGGCATATCTGTGCTAGCGATCGCTGCCTTAATTTCTTCCTTATTTGCCCCTTTAGTCTTTTTAGGCACCTTCCCAATGGCGTTCCTGGGAATGACTTTATGGGGAATTGGTATGGGAGCGCAAGAATCGATTCTCAAAGCAGCAATAGCGGGAATGGTGCCGATAGATAGAAGAGGTTCTGCTTTTGGTATTTTTCACACAGGTTACGGCGTTGCTTGGTTTTTAGGCAGCGCTTTAATGGGAGTTTTTTACGATTTTGATATTAACTTTGTTATTGTCTTTTCGATAGCTATGCAACTTGCTGCAATTCCCGTACTGTTCTTAGTGAGCAAAAGAGCCGATGTGTAGCACGATCAATGAGAAATTAGTATTAGGTACTCTCCCAATCCTCAATTTGTAACCCTTCTACTCGATTAAACTCATCTGTATTATGAGTAACTAGGATTAAATTATTAGCGATCGCAATTGCTGCAATCGGAATATCATAAACACCGATAGGGGTTCCAGCAGCAGCTAGGCTGGCACGAATCCTAGATGCAATAGTTGCTGCTGCATCATCAAAAGCTAAAGAGACAAAACGATTTAAAAACTGTTGCTGTCTTTCTAAGTTACCAGTTGGATTATTACTTCTTAATGCCCCATAAAATAACTCAAATTTTACCACCGAACACACAGCAATATCTTGATAGTTGGTTGCCAGTATTCTTTCTCTAATTGATACAGAACGACCGTTTAAATATCTGACACAAACATTGGTGTCGAGTAGATAAATCATTTTCTTAATTCTGGCTATTCAAAAATTCCTTCCATTTTTTCGTCTAATAGTGCTGATATTCCTTCCTCATCTATAACAATTGGGTCATCAGCACAACTTCCATAAGTTCTTTCTACAAACTCGTTCCACTCTAATTCCTCCGGTATCGTCGTTACTGGTGTAACTTTTCTGAATGTTATTGTCACTTCTAACTCAGCATCGTTTAACCCTACAGGTACATCTAAATGTAATATCCCATCCTCTCCCACACGGTAACGTAATGTTACGCTTTGCATAGTTGATTTTTCCTTTAATTATCAAATGTTAATCCTATAATTATAACCACCAAATTAAGTTTCTTCAACGGCGATCGCGTAGTAGCGACCCAGGAAAATCGCTTTAGCTTGTAGAGATACCGCGATCGCTGTATCTTGGTAACAGTGTAAAATCCCCTCGTGTTCCCTACTTTATCTATGATTTCAAAGCATACATTGTTGTTCAAGTTAGGGTTAGCTATTTTATGCTTGGCTTCTGGATGCGATCGCCCAACCAAAATCGCCACTTACAAAGACCTTGAATATAGCAGCTATGGCACTAAACTAGATTTGTTTTTACCCCAGCAAAAGTCATCTCAACCATTACCAGTTCTGATTTATATCCACGGCGGTGGTTGGTGGGGAGGAGATAAGAATTTATGTCTAAAAAACATTCAAAAACGACAAGGAATCGATAAATTTATCAATCGAGGATATGCCTTAGCTTGTATTAATTATAGGTTGAGCGATCGCGCAATTTTTCCCGCTCAAATCCAAGACGTTAAAACCGCCGTTCGTTGGTTAAAACAAAATGCCAATAAATATAATTTAAACCCGGATAAAATTGGAGCTTGGGGCGAATCTGCCGGGGGTCATTTGAGTGCTTTATTAGCCACCTCAGCGGGAGTTAAAGAACTGGAAGTCAACCTCAAAAATCCCCAAATTTCTACCCGCATCCAAGCCGCTGTTAACCTATTTGGGCCAACAGATTTTACCAAAGTTCCACCGGCTTTTGAGGAACCTTATACACCTGCTGTTCAGAAATACAAAGATCGACCTTGGTATCATTATACAGTAGCGACAAATCGATTACTAGGTGGCCCGGTATCCAAAAACCTTAAATTAGCAACTTTGGCTAACCCTATTACTCATCTCGATCCGAAAGATCCCCCTTTTTTAATCGCTCATGGTGCCTTAGATGATACCGTCCCTTTGAGTCAAAGTGAGTTATTAGTTAAAGCTTTGCAAGCGAAAGGTATTGAGGTTACTTTTATTCAAGAGCCAAAAGGAACCCATTATTTTGGTGGAGATAAAGGCGAATATTTTGCACCCAAATATATCGATATGATGCTCAAATTTTTTGATACTCATTTGAAAGATAAGTAATAACGCAAGTTCCTAGTTATAAAAGCGATCCCCCCAAACCCCCCTTCCCAAGGGGGGCTTAAGAGAGCTAATATCATGTCCTCGCAATTACCCATAATTGCAATGCTGTAAAATCATATCATGAAGCAAAGGTTGTGTATGGTAGGGGCGGGTTTTACGAGAGATATTTGCTACCAGCGCTATGGTTAAATAAACCCTTCCTTAGCAAAGGCTACCGATGCCTAAGGACATGATATAACGCAAGTTCCTAGTTATAAACTTCGGCGTTGCTAATGGCTAATAGCTAATTGCTAATAAAGGATTTTTACTCACATTAGTCATTAGCTGCTATGCATGAGATAACTAGCAACTTGAGTTAATATAGGATTTTTACCAATCGAGCGATTAGCCATTAGCAATTAGCCCCAAGTTAATAGTTAACCTGCTGTTTCCCGCAGCCATTTTAAAATTGCTCTACCCACTGCTTGTCCGCCGCGCCTACTCCAATCTCTGGCGTTAGGTACGCGGACGCTGATAAAGTAGAGCAGCGCCAGGACAGAAACGCGGACGTTGGTATCTTCTGCGCCGCTTAAGATTTCCAAAGACTGACGCGGATCTCGACCTCCGGCAATGCGATCGCGTATACTCAATTCTTTCGCAATCTCTGCACTCATAATCGCCGATAACCGCAAGTCCGCCGGATCGGTTTTCGTGCGATGCACCAAGACTTCTGCCCCTTGGGCGCTGCTGGTGGCGCTGTTGTGGTGGATCGAACAGAACACATCATGACCCGCCGCCAGCTTACCTATGTTATAAAGACTGCCTGCCGCATCCGTAATTACACAGGGAACTCCCGCCGCATCAATCGTGGCCTTGGCAGCACGAGCCGCAATCAAGTTTAAATCGTACTCCGAGACGCCATTCACCCCGGGCACTCCCGGATCGCCTTGACCGTGACCGACTTCCAGCATCACCCCTTTAGCACGCCAAATGCGGTACTTCTCCAGGAGTTGGCGAGCTTCCGCAACTAGACGCAACACCTTGGCAATGTATTCTTCCTTGATTGCCTTGTCTTTTTCGCTACCGTCAAACGGCCCGCCGATGTATCCCGCATAAGCAATAAATCGGATAAAAGCTTCGGGGGTGCTGTTGTTTTGTCGCCAACCTTGGTAGGGGGGGCGTTCAATAAATACCCAATAACCTTTGACCGTATTTTCTAGATTGGCAAACTTGCAATAGATATCTACACCATCACTTGCCCTGTACTCAACAGGAGTCGCAACCTGCGCCATTTCCGGGCGGTATTTCATGCCGTAGGGGTTAGCGTGGAGTTTGTACAAATCCGATGTTCCCCGTCCCGATTCGAGAATTGCTTGAGCTAGCTGAATCACTTTCAGACGCTCAAACTCAATCTGGGTTTGGGCTAGGGTTTTCACAAACGCATCCCAACTAAACATGAAATTGCCTTGAAACAGGATAGATTTCAATCATAACCTGAACGGCAAGAAACCCGGTTTCTTTAAGAAACCGGGTTTCTGACTGGGTGCCAAACTAGAATATGGGGAGTAATTCTGGCTTTTATTTATCCATATATTGAGTATCAATTTAGGGATAAATAAAGTTTTTAAATGAATGTCTATAGATACTACGATCGCTCATCACATTTGATTTATCTGGCGTCATGGAAAAATCTAACTTTGTACTGTTCTTTGCCTGACTGTATTGATTAGTTGCACTAATTCCTTGTTGAGCATCACATACGCCTGTTCATTATAGTGCAGTTCATCTACCCTGTACTGAGACAACATTACGCCTTGACGATCGGCAAGAAGAGAAAAGGTATCAAACACGATGGTCTTATCATCGGCTAATGTAGCGATGTAGGCATTTACTTCTTTAACTGCCTTACCTATCTCATCTGACCAGAAAGGTTTGCGTTCCAGTGGCACCTCCCCTGCTGGGAAAATAGTAGTTAGGATCGCGACTGCACCCAGACTTCTGGATTCTGCTACAATTCGCTTAATATTAGCTTTGCAACTCGACACGATCTCCTCTCTGCGTTCCGGAAATAAGCCGATCGTTTTCAGATCGTTGATGCCAACCTGGATGACGACTACATTGGGTTTTAGGGGACGCACATGAGATGAAAATCTCTCCCTCGTCTGGACGGATGTCTGTGAGCCAATTCCACGATTGATGAATTCATACCCATTGAGAGTAGGTGATGTCCAACTGGCTGATCTAGAGTCACCGAAGAAAACTACACGAAATTGATTGGTATCAGTAACTCCCTGGGGATTTGCAGGATAATAGCCTAACCCCACAGGATCTAGCCGTGTCTCATTCAACTCAAAATAATATTTCTTGGCTTGATTGTAAAGACGAAAATTGAGGAAAATTGATCCTCCAAGCACGATCAATACAAGAGCGCCCAACGGAATATAAAATTTGCTTAATTTCATATCCTGCCAAATCACTTTTTCAAATCTGTATACAATCCGTCTCAAATTTGAGCGTAAATTACGACTGACTTCACTCACCCCGAGTCCCGAGTGGGTTTTCTGCCTCAATCAATCCTTGTCATGCGCGGTGTGCAAGGGGATTGTCAGTTTGGATTTTTCTTACTCCAGTTGACTTTTGTAAAACGAATCTCACTGTCGGAATACGCAATCAGAAGATTGATAATTATCTGCACGCCGCCAGTTCGTTCATCGTAGATTGTTTATTGGCACATCAGCTAAATAATAACTCACGGTTCGCTCATTTTCAAATCAGCGAACCGTGAGCTTCAAAGCTTCCTTCTGTTTTCTGAGTCTACCTGCTTAATCTTCGTCTTCATCTTCTGGCGGGCGCGTCAGAATATCAAACACAACCGATGCGCCAAACTCTTTTTTCACATCAATCTCTTTCACCCGCGCCGCTATTTCTTTGGCTGGTTCTAGCTGTCCCAATCGGGCTAAAATAAAGCCATAACCTGCATAAGCACTTAAATATAACCTAATTAACTGCTCGTTTTGCCGATTCATCAATATCGGCTTCAGTTCCTGCCAATCATCAGGTAATTTTTCTGTTTCTTTAACAATATCGATGACTTTTTTCGCAGCTTCCAGTGCTTGGGGAAACTTATTTTTATAGAAAAAGAAACGATACGCCGTCACCAAAACGTCTATATTTTCCGGACTTTTTGCCAACGCTTCATTGATGTATTTCTCTGCTATTGCGGTATTGTCCCAGTTATCTGCTGCCAACTTCAACAAATTTTTGACATCGGCGGGAACTTGATACCATGAATATCTTTCTTCAGCAACTAACATTTTGAGAAACCTGATAAGTTTGAATGGGTTATTGGTAATTGCTAATAGCTAATGGCTAATTGCCTTTTTACTATTAGCTATTAGCCATTAGCTCTCACCAATTAAAACTGGGTCATGATGTACAGCAAGGTAAACAGAATCACCCAGATGATATCTACAAAGTGCCAGTAGATTTCTGCCATCTCGATGCCTGTATGCTTGGTATTGGAATAATGTCCGGGACGACGAGAACGCCACAAAACACCCAAAATTAGCAACAGCCCCACGAATACGTGCAAACCGTGGAAACCAGTCATCATGTAGAAACAGTTAGAAAAGATGTTCGTGGTTAAACCATATCCCAGGGTCAAGTATTCGTAAGCTTGACCGCCCAAGAATATCGCACCCATGATGGCGGTGATGGCATACCACAGGCGCATTCCTTTGACATCATTCTTTTTAATTGCCGTATCGCCCATGTGAATGACGAAACTGCTGGAAACCAGAATGATGGTGTTAATTGTCGGCAAAAATAATTCGACTTCCGTGCCTTCGGGAGGCCAAACTTCCGCCCCGCCGCGCAAGATTAAATAGGTGGCGAATAGCGCCCCAAACATCAGAGATTCAGATATCAGGAACGTTAACAGTCCCAAAACCCGAAAATCTCCATGCCCTTCGTGGGCGTGTTCGGTCGATACCGCTGTTGCTGGCGGGACGGATGAGTTAACAATAACTTCGGGTGGGTTAACAGTTGAACCTTGCATAGTACTCCTTGGTAATTGTTAATTGGGAATTGGTAATTGGGAATTGGTAATTGGGAATTGGTAATTGGGAATTGGTAATTGCAGATCTAATCTAAATCTAAAATTACCCATTACCCATTACCCATTACCCATTACCCATTACCCATTACCCATTACCGAATTAATTCACAGACACAGTAGGTTCCGTCGCCGTAGCTGGTTTTTCTTCAGCACTGCGACCATTCATACCATAGTCGTAAGGGCCGTGAGTGACAACTGGTAACACTTCCCAGTTTTCGATTAACGGGGGCGAGTCGGTTGTCCATTCCAAAGACATACCTTTCCAGGGGTTACCTTCAGCTTTTGGTCCTGCTATCCAACTCCAAATGGCGTTGATGTAGAACGGAATCACCGACAGACCCAGGACGATCGCACCATAGGTGCAAATCTGGTTGATGGTGGTAAATTGCGGGTCGTACATGGCGACGCGACGGGGCATCCCTTGCAGACCTAATTGGTGCATCGGTAGAAAGGTCAGGTTAGTACCGATGAAGGTGAGGAGGAAGTGAATGCGACCCAGGGTTTCGTTCATCATCCTTCCGGTGATTTTGGGGAACCAGTGGTACACACCCGCGTAAATGCCGAACACCGAACCGCCAAACAGTACGTAGTGGAAGTGAGCTACCACAAAGTAAGTATCGTGGACGTGAACGTCAAAGGGAGCATTACCCAACATAACGCCACTCAAGCCGCCCATGACGAACATTGCCAGCAAACCGATAGCGAACAGCATGGCGCTGGTGTAGCGGATTTTACCGCCCCACAGAGTAGCCATCCAGCTAAAAATCTTCACCCCAGTAGGCACCGCGACGATCAGGGTAGAAATCGTGAAGAACATCCGCATCCAGGGAGGCGTGCCGCTGGTAAACATGTGGTGTACCCAGACGAACAACCCGACGAAGCAGATGGCTAAGCTGGAGTATGCGATCGCTTTATACCCAAAAATCGGCTTGCGCGCGTGTACCGGAATCACTTCTGACATAATCCCGAAAATCGGCAGAATCATCAGATACACCGCCGGATGGGAATAAAACCAGAACAAGTGCTGGTAAATAACGATGTTCCCGCCTGCATCGGGTTTAAAGAACGACGTGCCGAAGTTAATGTCAAACAACAGCAACAGCAATCCAATTGCCAGCACCGGCGTAGAACACAGTGCCAAAATCGAAGTTGCCATAATCGCCCAGCAGAACAAAGGTAGCTGATCCCACCTCATGCTGGGAAGTTTCATCTTCCAGATCGTAATCACAAAGTTGAGCGACCCCAAAATCGAGCTAGTCCCCACCAAAACGATGGACAGAATCCAAAACGTCTGACCAATCGGTGCGGTAATCTCGCTTAAGGGCGGATAGGAAGTCCAACCCGCTTGGGCGCCGCCACCAAAGAAGAAACTGGCGATTAACAATAACCCTGCCGGGGGGTTAAGCCAAAACGCGGCGGCGTTGAGTCGGGGGAATGCTAAATCCCTCGCGCCAATCATCAGCGGCACTAAAAAGTTGCCAAATCCCCCAATCGCAACGGGGACGATCCAATAGAAAATCATGATCGTCCCGTGATTGGTCATGAAGGCGTTGTACAAATTGGGGTCGAGAAAGTCGGGGTCGGGCGTATACAATTCCGTCCGCATCGCCTCCGCCATCGCGCCGCCAACTAAGTAGAAAATAAACGCCATCACCATGTACTGAATCCCAATCACCTTGTGGTCGATGTTGAAGGTGAAGTAGTCGTACCATTTCCACGCCTTGGGATGCCCACTGTGGGAACTACTTGGCGAAAGTTGTGACTTTTCTACTGGAGTTTGTGCTTGTGTCATAGCTTAACTGTTAACCGTTAACTGCTTGCGATTGCTATGGATGAATTTGAGCCAGAGTGTCGGAAGTCACCCCCATTTCTGCGACGTAGGGAGCCAAAAATTCCGCTGTGGATAACTCGGTTGGTTTCACCGCCACCGCATTTTGCATATCTTGCTGCTGAGCAATTTGGTTTTCTTTCAGCCAGGTGTCATACTCTTCCGGTGTATGAACGATTACCCGCGTTCTCATTGAGCCGTGGTAACCTCCGCACAATTCCGTGCAAACTACGTCAAATTCCCCCGTCTTAGTGGCGACAAAGTTCAGTTTGCTGGGAAGTCCCGGCATCACATCTTGCTTGAGGCGGAACTGCGGTACCCAAAACGAGTGAATCACGTCAGTAGCAGAAAGGTTGAGTTCCACCGTTTCACCCACGGGGACGTGCAGTTCCCCAGAGACAACGCCGCTGTCTGGATAGTTAAAAATCCAAGCAAACTGCATCCCGGTTACGTCTACAGACACATCTGCTGCTTTGCCTTGATTATCTGGCGCAGCACCAAAGCCGTATTTTTTCTCAACCCCAGCTGCTTGTGCCTCAGATGCCATTCCTTCGGTATCGGCAATTAGGGGTGCTGCTACTGCGCTGCCAGACATTTTAGCCATATGGGATGGGGCATGATGGACGTGCGCCATCATCTGATGCCCCGTATCGAAGCCCCCCATATCGCGGTACACTTCAACGCTGTAGACTCCCAATCCCATGACGAGAATCGCCGGAATTGCCGTCCAAAACACTTCTAGGGCAAAGTTTTCGCTCACCGGCACGCCGTCGGTTTCATCCCCCGCACGTTTCCGATATTTGATGACAAAATACAGGATGGTTCCTTCCACCACAATAAACAGCGCCGTGGCGATGCCCACCATCACGTTAAAAAACCCATCTACCAGCGGCGCTTGTGCCGATGCCTGTACCGGCATTAAGTTGTTATTTTGACCATACCAGAAGCTGACAAGCGTAATTAGAATGCCAGCCACCAGCGCCAAGATTGATGAAGGAATTTGGTTCATGTGTTTCTTCCTTTGTTTGGGCGGCTTTTTCATGAGCGATTGCTCACCGCCGCCGCCCGCTTAAATTGTGATTTTGGATACCAGTTAACTGCGAATCCCGACTATTTCTTAAGGTAGATGTGAAACGAGTTCTACCAAGTCATTCATAACTATTTCTTAATAGCCTAGAGCATTTACCTATTTCTGGCGATAGAGCCAACAGCCATCCGTAACAATTCTGATTTTTTACCGACTTAATGTATCAAATTTGACTTTTTATTTGAAAAACTTCACATTTATAGATGTCTAGGTTGGGTTGAGGTAATGAAACCCAACAATCTAAGAGGGGGGAAGGGGGAAAGGGGGAAGCGGTAAGGGAAAAGTGTTTGTTAATCCTTCCCCCTTTTCCCTTTTCCCCCTTTTCCCTTAGTTTTCCAGTGGGGAATGGGTATAGCAATCCTTGGGACAAATTCTGGCACAAGCTTGACAACCAATACAAAGTTCGGAATAAGCGATGGTCATCACCTTGCGTTCGATTTCCTCGTCTTCCTCATCCTCGACAAATTCTCCATCTTCGTTGAGCGCTTTTAGCAACAAGACATTGCGACCACACGCCTTAAAGCAGCGACCGCATCCGATACATTTATCTTGGTCAATTTCCTGGACAAATTTAGGAGTCCAAGTTTTACCCCCAAGGGTTACGCCAGTTACTAATGCCATGAAAACTGTTCTCCTTCCAAATAATGTTGAGATTGCGATCGCCTACGGCAGTAGTGCTTGCTTTCGACGTGTCCTATTACTTCGCTTATACCAAACGCTTCTGAATCGACTTTTTGGGCACAATCGCATTCAGATTTATTAAACTAATTAAGCTTGTACTCAATCCCCCTAAACCCAATAGCATCAGCCTTTCAAATTTTCTTTGGGGTTGGGGGGCTAGTATTTTTTAATATAGGTACGAGTATTTATGGGTAGGGGTGCGGGTATTTGAGTACTCAATTTTGCCTACCTTAACTAAAATTATTCTCAATTAAATGCACTCCAACTTGAGAGATTTTGGGTGCTTTTACAGTATACACCTTTTCTGTTACTTCTGATACCATTCGCCTCGTTACCAGGCGACCGCCTGGTAACGCAAATCTGGAGGATCTGCCTCCTGCGCCAAAGAGAGGCAGATCCTCCAAAACAGCGTTCCCAGGTGGAACCTGGGAACGAGCATAACGAGCAGACGAGCAGAGCATACGAGCATAGCATAACGCACCATCCCACCTGCGTAAGTCCTGCAATAACCTATGCTCCATGCTCGGAGTCCGACATATCCTTGTGAAAGGGGTTTTGGAAAAATTCTCCGGTTTGGGGTGGTAGCGTCGGGTCTAAAACAATTTCCGCCAAACTTTTGATTACACCCGTGAGGGGAATTGCCAGAATTACGCCTAATAATCCTCCAAGTCTCGCGCCTATTAGTAACGACACAAATATGACCACGGGGGATAATCCTGTGAGATTGCCCATGATGCGAGGGGCGACTAAATTATCTTTGATTTGTTGTAATGCGATCGCCACCGCTAAAACCTGCAATGCCACCCACCAATCGATAAACGCTACCACAATTACAACCGTAGCAATTCCTAACGTTGCGCCAATAAACGGAATCACTTCCATTATCCCGATAAATACAGCAAATAACAAGAAAAAAGGCACTCGTAACGCTAAAAATCCCAGAGTTAAAGTTGCTGCCATAAATAAACCTAACAACAGTTGTCCGGAAACAAACTGTTGCAGATTTCGTTGCAAGGATTCGGTTAAACCCGTTTGAATTCGCGGGGAAAAAATACTGGTAATTCCCTGCCATAAGCGCTCGCCATCGACGAGCATGTAAAACGAGATTACGAGAATCAAAATTAAGTCAAAAAACCAGTTAAACGTGCCTAAGACTAAGCCGAAACCTCTGGAGGCGATCGCTTGCGCCCTAGCCTGAATTTGTTCTAATACCTGAAACGCCAATCCCTTGACATCAAAGGGCAAATTATGGTCTGTACTCCAAGTTTGAAATTCTGATAATTGCTGCCGCGCCGACTCTAACAACGAAGGGAAATTATTCACCAATTGTCGCGCTTGATTAAATACAGGTGGCACGACGGTTAGGCCAATCAGGGTCACAACTATGGCGGCGAATAAATAAACGAGTAGCGCCGCCACAGTTCGAGGTAAAAACGCTTGCAGCGCCGCCACGGCGTAGTTAAGTAGAAAAGCAATCAGCGCTGCTGTGAGCAAAATACTAATCGTTTCGCCCACATAACTAAGCGCTACAAGCGTCAACCAACCCGCAATCAAAACTAGCAGCCAAGTGAGTAGAAATTGTTGGAGAGGTGTAAACAGCCGATTCATCTAACCTCTAGGTCAATAGATCTGAAAGCCATAGCCTGCTTGATAATATACCTAAACCTGTCAATCCCCCAATAGCAGCCAGCAGGGAAAATATCATGAGAGAAAAACAAAAGACGATCGCGATTGTGGATGATTCGCCGGAAGACAGAGAAACAATACGTCGCTACCTGCTGGAGGATGAGCAATCCACATACAGGATTTTTGAGGCAGAGGACGGGGAAACTGGGCTAGGTTTGTGCGAAGAGGTGCAGCCAGATGCCATTTTACTGGAATTTTTGCTGCCAGATATGGATGGGTTGGAGTTTTTGGCAGAATTGAAAACAAAGCTAGACCAAACGAACTTGCCTGCGATCGTGCTAACTCGTCAGGGGAATGAAACGAACGCAGTGCAGGCAATCAAAAGCGGCGCCAAGGACTATTTAGTTAAAGACAAAATAACGCCTGCAATTCTTCGGATTGCCATTGGCAATGTTATAGAACAAACTCAGTTGCAACAGCAGCTAGAAGCGAGGGAAGTCAGCTTTCAGGCTACATTTGAGCAAGCTGCTGTAGGGATGGCTCTTGTCGGAACCGATAGACAATTCTTGCAGGTTAACCAAAGGCTTTGCGACATTGTCGGGTATACCCGCGCCGAATTGCTAGGGCGAACCGGGCAAGAAATTACCCACCCCGATGATGTGGATGCGGATCTAAACGACTTCTCCCGCCTATTGGCGGGTGAAATCGAAACCTACTGGTTCGATTGGCGCTGTATTCGCAAAAATGGTACTTGCGTTTTGCTAGATGTGACAGTTTCCCTCACTCGCAAACCAAATTCGGAACCGAATTATTTGATCTTGGCGATCCAAGATATTAGCGATCGCGCTCTTGCACAACATGCACTGCAACAAGCGCGTGACGAGTTAGAAATACGAGTAGCACAACGAACTGCCGAACTCCAGCAAACCCAGGAAGAATTACAAACAATGCTGGAAGAACTGCAAGTTGCCGAAGAAGAACTGCGCCAGCAGAACGAAGAACTGCTGAGAAGTAAGCAAGCAATCGAGTTGGAACGCCAGCGTTACCAGGATTTGTTCGAGTTCGCCCCAGATGGGTATTTAGTCACAGATGTCAAGGGAAATATTCAAGAAGCAAACCGTGCAGCTGCCTTCTTGTTGGGCATACAGCAACAGCGTTTAATTGGCAAACCACTAAGCGTTTTTATTGTCCAGCAAGAACGCCAAAGCTTTCGGATTCGCTTGGCGCAGTTGCAGCAGGTGCAGGACTGGGAAATTCAACTCCAGTCACAGGATGGTGACCCTTTCCCCGCTATGCTTGCTGTCAGCAGTATCACGGATTTACAGGGCGAGCAAATCGGTCTGCGCTGGTTGATCCGCGACATCAGCATTGCCAAACAAATGCAGAAGCAATTGCAGGCGGCACGGGATCAATTAGAAATACGAGTAGAAGAACGAACTGCCGAATTGTCCCAAGCAAATACCCTGCTGCAACAGCAATACCAGCAGCAGCGACTGGTGACGCAAATGGCTTTGCGGATTCGTCAATCCCTCAACTTGGATGAAATTCTCCAGACGACGGTAGAGGAAGTGCGGCAATTTTTGGAGTGCGATCGCGTCGTTATTTTCCGCTTTGATCCAGACTGGAGTGGCAGGGTAATTGTGGAATCTGTTGCTTCTGAGTGGGGTGCCATCGTGTCAACGGAGATTTACGATCCTTGCTTTACGGAAAAATATATTGAACCCTATCGGCAAGGTGCGATTTCCATGCACTCCGATATTTACGCCGACGAACTGGAGACTTGTTACGTTGAATTTTTAGCTCAGTTTCAAGTCAGGGCAAATTTAGTCGTTCCCATCTTAATAGAAAACCGGGAAGTAGTAACCCAAGAGAATTCCCCCATCCAAACTACCCAATTGTGGGGACTATTAATTGCCCATCACTGTCGGGAACCTCGCCAGTGGCAGCCGTTGGAAATCGATTTACTCAAACAATTGGCAACTCAGGTAGGAATTGCAATTCAGCAATCTACCCTGTTGCAGCAGACACAAATCGAACTTGCCGAACGCAAACGGGCAGAACAGAAAATCCGCGAACAAGCAGCCCTACTTGATGTTGCCACAAATGCTATTTTTGTGCGAGATATGGCAGGCCAAATCTTATATTGGAACAAAGGTGCCGAGGATTTGTACGGCTGGCAAAGAGCGGAAGCGATGGGGAAAAATGCCAATCGGTTTTTACACAAGCAAATTTCACCCCAACTCGAACAGGCGCTGACAAAGATTATTGAGCAAGGTTCGTGGCAAGGTGAATTGCAGAAAGTAACTAAATCGGGAAAAGATGTCCTGGTGGAAAGTCGCTGGACTCTCATGGGCGACGAGGCAGGACAACCCACATCTATCCTCATCGTTGACACTGACATTACCGAAAAAAAGCAACTAGAGCAACAGTTTCTCCGCGCTCAACGCCTGGAAAGTCTCGGCACTTTAGCAGGCGGCATTGCCCACGACCTCAACAATATGCTGACGCCAATTCTGATATCGGCGCAAATGTTGAAAGACAGACTCAGCGACGCCCAATCTCAGAAACTGTTTGGATTGATAGAAACCAATGCCAAACGGGGCGCCGATCTGGTCAAGCAAGTTTTATCCTTTGCACGGGGAGTTGAAGGCAAGCGGGTTCCCCTACAACTGGGACACCTGCTGTTAGAAATCGAGCAAATTATCAAAAGGACATTTTCCAAATCAATCGAATTCCACACAAATATACCAACGAGGGAACTTTGGACGGTTAGCGCCGATGCCACCCAACTGCATCAGGTGTTGATGAATCTCTGCGTTAATGCTGGTGATGCCATGCCCGATGGCGGTACTCTGGATCTGTCTGCGGAAAATATATTGATTGATGAAAACTATGCCCGCATGAATCTAAATGCCCAAGTTGGTCCCTATGTGGCGATCGCCATTACGGATACGGGAGTTGGCATTTCTGAAGCACAATTAGAGCGAATTTTTGAACCCTTTTTCACCACTAAAGAAGTAGGCAAAGGCACTGGATTAGGACTTTCCACCGTCCTGGGCATTGTGAAAAGCCACGGCGGTTTTGTCAATGTCACCAGCGAGGTGGGACAAGGTAGCCAATTTAAGGTGTTCTTGCCAGCGGTGGCGGCAATAGTAAAACAGCAAACAGAAGACTTGAACTTGCCGCGAGGACAAAGCGAATTGATTTTAGTCGTAGATGATGAAGCATCGATTCAGGAGATTACCACAGCCTCATTAGAAGCCCACAATTACCGGGTTATCACCGCTAGCAATGGATTGGAAGCGATCGCGCTTTTCGCCCAGCACCAAAATGAAATTAGCGTCGTGTTGATGGATATTATGATGCCCAATATGGATGGAATAACCGCCATCCGTACCCTGCAAAAAATCAACCCCCAGGTCAAGATTATCGCTACCAGCGGACTCGTCTCCAACGGTAAGCTAACCGCAGCAACTGGCGCTGGCGTTCAAGCATTTTTACACAAACCCTACACGGCAAAGGAATTATTGGCAGCTTTGGATTTAGTAATTAACCCAAGTTGCTAGTTATAAAAGCGATCCCCCCAACCCCCCTTCCCAAGGGGGGCTTAAGAGAAAGTAAGAGGGATTTCTTCCCTTAGTTAGGGGGTAAACGGATTCAAAGTCCCCCTTCTTAAGGGGGATTTAGGGGGATCTCCAAAGGCTAACTTTATAACTAGCAACTTAGGTTAATTAATGGTAATGGGTAATGGGTAATGGGTAATGGGTAATTGGTAGAGTCAGTTCTGTTTTATATATAGGGCGGGCAGAATGCCCACTCCACAATAATTTCAGATCTCTTGTGGGGTAGGCGTCTCGCCTGCCCTGCATTCAATTTGTTTATACTCACCTACTTACCAGAAAAAATAGGGTTAAAGCCTGTCAACTATCAACTGTCAACTGTCAACTGTTCAAAAAGACTTGCACCTGACGTTACGTCAGAGTTTAGGCTCGAAATATGCAGGAGGTTAACCGATGAAAAACGCGACCGAATCGTTGTTACAGGTGCATCAATTCGCCCTTCGCGCAGGCGTAACAGTCCGAACGCTGCATTATTATGACCGCTTGGGACTGCTTAAGCCAAGTACATACACCCCATCAGGACATCGTTTATATGGGGAAAGCGAACTCGCGCGTCTCCAACAAATCGTGACGTTGAAATTCATCGGTTTCCCCCTCAAACAGATAAAACAGCTTCTCGATGGCAAAAACTTCGATATTAAAACAACGCTGCATTTGCAACGCCAAATTATTGAGGAAAAGCGCCGTCATTTGGATTTGGCGATTTTAGCGTTCGCGTAGCGTGCCGTCAGGCGTATCGCCAAAGCCCAAAATCTCCTATCTTCCAGCGACGATTTCGATTGGGAAGCCTTCAAACAGATTATCGAGGTAATTGAAATGTATAGCGATACTGAATGGATGAAAAAATATTACACTCCCGAACAACAACAGCAACTCGCGACTCGCGCTACGCCGGAAGTTATAGAAAAAGGACAGCGCGACTGGGAAGATCTGATTAAAGATGTGGAAAATGCGATCGCCTCCCACACAGATCCAGCTAGCGAAACCGCACAAGCACTGGCAAAACGTTGGTCGCAATTAATTGATGCTTTCACTGGTGGCGATGCTGCTATCCGAGATAGCCTCAATCAATTGTACAAAGACCAAGACAATTGGCCTTCTACCTTTCAAAAGCCTTATAGCGCCGAAGTAGAAGCCTTTATTTGTTCTGCGATCGCCATTTCCCAAACAGCTTAGTTTCTCGTTTCTAGAATCGAATCTGAAAAATTTACGAGGTAAGGCGGCTTGGCGATCTGTTAATGTCTACAAACCGGCTTTAAACACCTGCTTAGCGGTCAGATTCAACTCCGAAAACGTAGGCGACTCAATCCGGTCATCCTCCCTAAACTGCTTAACCTGGTACTCCCCATCCACGAGTTCGTAGATGGACAGAGTAGGACGCTTGGGGTTGCCGATGTAGCGCCTACCCCCTAGTCCTAGATAATCTACGATCCAGTATTCGGGAATACCTAAAGCCTCGTAATCTACCGATTTATAGCCATAATCATCTTGCCAGTTGGTGCTAACAACCTCTATGGCTAGACGAACAGAACTACCCATTGTGATAATAGATTCTTTTTTCCAGCGGGGTTCGTTCTCGATAGCTTGTCGATCTAAGACGATAATGTCTGGTTGATACCCAGACAAATCGCGGTTTGGTTTAATCAGACATTCTTTGGGAATAAAGTAGGGCAAGCCTAGTCGTTCAATCTCAAAACCTAGCTTTAAAGTAAGGAAACCTGCTACCTCCGAATGGTCGCCAGTTGCTAAAGGCATTTCAACAATTACCCCTTTGTGTAGTTCGTAGCGGTGTTCTGAATTCTCTGGATACCAGGCGACGAATTCGTCAAACGTAACTGGTTTGGTTATGGCTTGAATCATGTATTCTCTCCTTTTTGTACTGTTGTGCGAAAAGCTTTGATTGGTTCACTCATCGGATTCTGACTTGGTGGCTTGGGACTACGATTTCTATACCTAACTCAAGTTCCTAGTTATGAGGTTAACCTTTGGAGATCCCCCTAAATCCCCCTTAATAAGGGGGACTTTGAATCCGTTTACCATCTAAAAAAGGGGGAAAACCTCTCCGATCTTCTCTTAAGCCCCCCTTGGGAAGGGGGGTTGGTTCTCTTAAGCCCCCCTTGGGAAGGGGGGTTGGGGGGATCGCTTTTATAACTAGCAACTTGCGTTACCTAAGAAAAGTTGCAGGGTGCATTATTATTAACGCACCCTACATCAAACTAACTAAGTTATTTTTGCCAGACCGATAATTTTGTTATAGCAAGCCAACAAAATGCAATGGCCCGTGACCTGTCAGTAACTCTATAACTAACGCAATCAGAAAAATCATTGCTACCCTTCCATTCCATACTTCCGCAGAAGGAGTCAAGCCCCATTCCCAATTTTCTTGGGGATACATCTTGACTTTTTTCTTCATTTGTGTTACTTGGGATAGCTCGACTTTGGGCGAGTTGAGCGCATCCACCACCAAATCTGCGAGGGCGTCTATAAAGACGGGATGGGTATTGAGGGCGGGGACGCGACGGAAGTTGTGGATGCCGGATTCTTCGGCGACTTCCCGGTACTCGATGTCGATTTCTTCTAGGGTTTCGATATGCTCTGAAACAAAGCTGATCGGCACGACGACCATATCCTTCACCCCGTCTTTGCCGAGTTCGACAATGGCTTCTTCAGTATAGGGTTTGAGCCATTCCACCGGGCCGACGCGACTTTGATATGCCAGGGTGTAGGGATTGGGACGGTTTAGCGTTTCCATAATCAAGGACGTACATGCCTCGATTTCTTTTTGGTAGGGGTCGCCCGCTTCTTCAACGTAGCTGACTGGGACGCCGTGGGCGCTAAAGAAAATGTGAACGTTGTCGGGATTTTCAAATTGGTCGAGTTCGGTGGCGATTAACTGCGCCATTGCTTGCAGGTAACCGGGTTGTTCGTACCAGGAACGAATAACGGTGTAATTAACCGGGCGCAGGTAGGGGTCTTCTTGCCAAATTTTTTCTAGAAGGCGGAAGCTGGAACCGCTAGTGCTGATGGAAAATTGCGGATACAGGGGCAGGATGACGAGGCGGTCGATGCGATCTCGTTTAATTTTGGCGATCGCTTCCTCAGTAAATGGATGCCAGTACCGCATCCCGATATAAATCCCTGCCTCTTGCCCTTTTTGCTCTAAACTCTCTTGCAGCGCCTGCGCCTGTTCTTCTGTAATCCGACGCAAGGGCGAACCACCGCCTATCGAACGGTAGTTTTCTTGGGATTTTTTCGCCCGCGATGTCGAAATCAGCCATGCTAGAGGTTTCTGCAACCACGGAAAGGGCAGCCGAATAATCTCTGGATCGGAAAACAGGTTAAACAGAAAGGGTCGGACATCATCGAGTTGATCCGGCCCGCCCAAGTTCAGCAGCAAAACCCCAGTACGCGCCATAACGGTGACAACTTCCCAACAAAAATTTCATTTTCGTTACTGATTTTAACAATATAACCTTAATAGTGGGTAAGGGTAACAGCAAATATGACAAAATTTTTGGAGGAATCAGGCCGTGGGAACGATTTTAAGAACCTGGAGTTACCAATATCAGTGGCTTTACGACGGAATTTCGGCGATCGCAGCCCTGAGTGTGGGCGGTGAAGCAAGATTTCGTATACTTTCTTTACAAGACTTAATAATTCGTGGGGATACAAAGGTGCTAGATCTTTGCTGCGGCAGCGGTCAAGCGACCTCTGTCCTAGTGCAGCGATCTCAAGATGTTACAGGATTAGATGCTTCTCCACTATCCCTGGAGCGGGCGCAAAAAAATGTTCCTCAAGCACAGTATGTGGAAGGATTGGCGGAAGAAATGCCGTTTGCGGATAATTTATTTGACTTGGTACACACCAGCGTTGCGATGCACGAGATGAGGCCAAAACAGTTGCGGCAGATTTTAGCAGAAGTGTACCGGGTTCTCAAACCGGGGGGCATCTTCACTTTGGTAGATTTTCATCGACCGACGAACCCAATATTTTGGCCTGGGGTAGCGATATTCTTGTTATTGTTTGAAACGGAAACAGCGTGGCAGTTGTTAGATACGGATTTAGTTGGGTTACTTAAGGAAATTGGGTTTGAGGTGAAAGAACCTAAGTTGTATGCGGGCGGGAGTTTGCAGGTAATTCAGGCTAGGAAAGTTTAGATTTGGGATTGAAGATTGCAGATTTTATATCATGTCCGTTGAATTGCCCGTAATAAAAAACCTTACAGAGTTGTTGCGTAGGGACACGGCATCTGACGATATCTCCGACAAACAGATAACGTTAATAATGCCGTGTCCCGGCTGCTAATTATGGATAATCGAGCGGACATGATATAAATCCAATTACCAATTACCAATTACCAATTAGCAACTTTGGTTTTAGATTAAATCTGCAATCTGAAATCTCAAATCTACCATCTTCATTCTTCCATCGTAGGATCAAAGCTGCCAGTCGATCTGGTAATATCATGTCCGGTTGATTACCCATAATCATCAGCCGGGACACGGCATTATTAAATTTATCTGTTTGTCCGAGATATCGTCAGATGCCGTGTCCCTACGCAACAACTGGGTGAGGTTTTTTTATTATGGGCAATTCAACAAACATGATATAATCTGATATTTCAGATTGCCGATTGCATATCTAATCTAAAATCTGCAATCTAAAATCTGCAATTCTTTAAATCAGTGCTTTTAACAATGGCTGAAATTTTAGTTGAATTTCTGCCAATTCTTTATCTGGATCGGAACCCGCTACAATCCCAGCACCTGCATATAATCTGGCACTACATCCATCTATCAATGCCGAACGAATTCCTACTATAAATTCGCTATTACCTCGATGATCTATCCAACCCAGCGGCGCGGCATAAAGACAGCGTTCAAAGTTCTCGTAGCGGCGAATTTGCTCGAGTGCAATATTTCTGGGTACGCCTGCGACGGCTGGGGTTGGATGCAATTCTGCTACTATTTCTAAGGGATGTACTTTACCAGGAACTTTGGCGCGGATCGGCGTCCATAAATGTTGTATATTTGAGAGTTGCAGCAGGCATGGCAGCGGCAGTCGCTGGGGGTTTAACCCCAAGTTGGATAAGCCATTAACAATGAAGTTACTAACAACTTGATGCTCGTGTCTTTCTTTTTCACTGCTCAGTAAACCATCGGCAAAATAAGCATCTTCAGCAGCATTTTTTCCCCTGGGTGCTGACCCGGCTAAAGCATCGGTTTCTAATTCTTTGTTTTGAATTTTTATTAATCGCTCTGGACTCGCGCCAATAAAATTCTTCCCCTGTCCGTTACTCGTGGAAAAAATATAGCAATCTGGATGGAATTGACGCAAATTATTTAATGAATCTATCTGGTGAACCGGGGTGTTTGAACTAACTTCTATAGTGCTTGCCAGCACAATTTTACTAATTTGATTGACTCGAATTGATTCTAAAGCCGAGCGAACTGAAGCTTTAAAATAATCTCGATCTGCGATTTGTTGAAAATTCCGTTCTTTTTTTACTTTCTGTATAATGGGTTGAGTAACTGAAGCTTTGATTAATTTATACTGTTGGGTGATTTCTGCGATTAACCTTTCTAGATTGACATCCATATCCATGACAATATTAGCAACGATCGCCGAGCATTCTTGGCGACAAGAAACTTGCCATCGCGGTAAAAAAACCGTCGCGGCGTCAAAAGGAGAATTTGCCGTTAGGCTATCTTCAAAAAAAGTAAAGCTACAGAAAAAGTGCGGCCCAGAAAAGGGTAAGTGCAAATCTCCCGTAGCAGTTGTATTATCCAGACACGAACTAATAAATGCTTGTGCTTGTAAAAAGCGATCGCTTCCTTTTAATCTTAATTTTATCGCCCCATCGATGGCGGCGATCGCTTCCCCTTGGTGAGGTCTTTCTATGTAAAAATGTAGTTTGTTTGGTTCGCCTATTTTCTCCAGGACTACCAGGGGATCTACTCGTTGACTTTTTACCGAAATACTAACTATTTTTGAGTGACTTTTTTCTCTTAACGTTTCTTTACAATGTAAGAGAAACTGATACAGTTCCTTGCGTTCCTGAAACAGATTAGCATGAATGGGTGTAACTGTCATGGAAGAGAATATAGCAAATTTTTAAAGGTTGGGAGCGAAGCGCTGTTGGATGTTAAGCGCGTGGTAAGTATAGAGTTAGCATATTTATGCAACTTAGATCCACGCGGGAGCGCAATTCTATGCTAGGATTTTTGGCGATACCGCCGCGGCTACCTTTGATAGCACCCCATAGCAACTAAACCATCCTAGCTGGATTGGCAAGGCTGGTGTCAACCTTGGCTTTGCCGATGGCAGAGGAAAGGTTGCATCTGCGAGAATTATCCAGATCGAGTGTATCTTTGCTCGCTGGCGATCGTAAAATAATTGAGATTCTACAAATCAAATTAATAAAGTCTGATGACTACCAAGGTAATTGCTCAAGACAACAGTAAGTTGTGGATGGCAGCAATTAAGCCACCCATGTACAGCGTTGCGATTATCCCCATTTGGGTGGGGACTGCCGTCGCGATCGCCGAGACAAAGATGCTTCATCCAGGGATATTTTCTATCTTTCTGTTCTCGGCAATTTTGATTATTGCATGGCTAAATCTCAGTAACGATGTATTTGATTCGGAAACGGGCATCGATCAAAATAAAGCCCATTCCATCGTTAATTTGACAGGAAACAAATCTTTAATTTTCAGGTTGGCGAATCTGTTTTTAGCAATCGGGATCTTGGGAATAGTAGCGATAGCCTACTTGCAACAAGACTTAACAGTAATCGGGTTGGTAATCTTGTGCTGTGCTTTAGGCTACAGCTACCAAGGGCCACCCTTTCGTTTAGGTTACCAGGGTTTGGGGGAAATTATCTGCTTAATTGCCTTTGGACCATTAGGCGTAGGGGCAGCTTACTACAGCCAAGCTCAAACCTGGTCAATGACGAGTTTAGCAGCTTCGGTTATCGTGGGAATCGCGACTAGCTTAATATTGTTTTGCTCCCATTTCCACCAAGTCGAGGATGACTTAGCGGCAGGGAAGCTTTCCCCCATCGTCCGACTCGGCACCGCCAGGGGTGCCCAAGTCTTGCGTTGGTTTGGTGGCAGCATTTATGTCCTAACTGCCTTATTTGTAGCGTTGGGAATGTTCCCAATGTGGACGCTGCTGGTATTCGTCAGCTTACCCTTTACGATCGGGCTATTGCGCCACGTCAACCAATATCACGATCGACCAGAAAAAGTCAGCAACTGCAAATTTATCGCGGTAGCGGTGCATTTCTGGAGTGGTTTAATGTTGGGGTTGGGGTTTGTACTTGCAGGCATCTAATGGGTTATCAGTTCCAGTTTCGTCCTTATCGGCGGAAGTTTGCCCGCAGTCTGACCACAAATCACGGCACCTGGGATACCCGCGAAGGTATTATCCTTCGCCTGACTGACGATACGGGGAAAATTGGCTGGGGTGAAATTGCCCCCATTCCCTGGTTTGGATCAGAAACTTTAGAACAAGCTTTGGAGTTTTGCCGCCAATTACCAGGGGAAATTACAGCAGAAACAATTTTTTCCCTCCCAGATACTTTACCCGCCTGTCAGTTTGGCTTTGAATCTGCTTTGGCAGCTATTTTCGATAGGGGCGGGCAAGATGCCCACCCCACAATAGGCAGATCGGGCGGGCAAGATGCCCACCCCACAAGACAAAGCATATGGCTTGTGGGGCAGGCTTCTTGTCGGGCGCCTTGTGGGGTAGGCGTCTCGCCTGCCCCAGAAAAAGATGCCGATTTTCCATCTAAAATCCCCAATCTAAACTCTAAAATCGCCTACAGCGGTTTATTACCAGCTGGGGAAGCGGCGTTACAGCAATGGGAAATTCTCTGGAATCAAGGATACCGCACGTTTAAATGGAAAATTGGTGTTTCTCCAATTCAAGAGGAATTGAAGATTTTTCACCAACTTGTTGGGGCATTACCAAAATCGGCCAAACTGCGATTAGATGCCAATGGAGGGTTAAATTGGCAGCAAGCAAATGAATGGTTACAAGAGTGCGATCGCATTCCTGGAATCGAATTTTTAGAACAACCTTTGCCGGATAATCAAGTCAGCGCCATGCTGGATTTAAGTACTCGGTATTGTAGTGCGATCGCTTTAGATGAATCCGTAGCAACTATCGACCAAATGCAAGCTTGTTATCGATTGGGGTGGCGGGGTATTTTTGTCATTAAACCTGGCATCGCTGGTTCCCCTTCTCGCTTGCGTCAGTTTTGCCAAAAATACAATATCGATGCGGTATTCTCTTCTGTATTTGAAACTGCAATAGGCAGACAAGCAGCATTGCAACTTGCCGCGCTTCTTTCTCACCCCCATCGGGCGATTGGTTTTGGCGTCAACCACTTCTTTGCCGAAGATGAAGCAACTTGGATTTGGCAATTATGGAACAACTCTTAATTGATTTAAAACAGCGTGGGAATGAAGATTGGTTGATCGGTTATGACAGCCGGGAATTTACCCAACAAGCTGTTGAATTATATTTGCACTTAAAAGAGAAATGCCATCGCGACACGCCGCCCAAAATTATTTTAGCTGAACGCAACCAGAGCAAATTTCTAGCCGGATTCCTCGCCGCCACTGCTGCCAATTGTCCAGTATTTCTCTGTAACCCCGATTGGGTAGAATCCGAATGGCAACAAGTCTTTGAATTAGTCCAACCAGACCTAATTTTAGGACAAGAAGCACAAGCACAGAGCAAATTATTTGGGCGTTCATTACCAATTACCAATTACCCATTACCCATTACCAATCCCCCAATTATGATTCCCACAGGAGGATCGTCGGGCCAGATTCGATTTGCCATTCATACCTGGGAAACTTTAATCGCATCTGTCAGCGGGTTTAAGCAGTATTTTGATGTAAAACAAGTCAATTCTTTTTGCGTTTTGCCGCTTTATCACGTCAGCGGTTTAATGCAATTTATGCGCTCCTTCACCACAGGCGGGCGTTTAGTTATTTTACCATTTAAAGCGCTAGAATTCGGCAATACAACCGATATCAACCCAGCCGAATATTTTATTTCCCTCGTTCCAACCCAACTCCAACGCCTGCTGCAATACAAATATAATTGGTTAGCTCAATTTGAAACAGTATTATTAGGAGGCGCACCCGCTTGGGCGGAACTTCTGGAAACCGCAAGAAACTACCGCATTCGGTTAGCACCTACCTACGGCATGACAGAAACCGCCTCGCAAATTGTGACGCTAAAACCCGATGATTTTCTCAAGGGTAATAATAGCTGCGGACAAGTTTTACCCCATGTAACGGTAACAATTTGCAGCGCTAAAGGCGAAATATTAGCTCCAAGAAATACAGGAAATATTGCGATTAAATCTCAGTCTTTATTTTTAGGATATTATCCAGAAGAAAACCAAATCAAAACAACTTTTCAACCAGATGACTTAGGATATTTTGACGAAAAAGGTTATTTACATATTATCGGACGCAACAGTAATAAAATTATTACCGGCGGTGAAAATGTATTTCCATCTGAAGTAGAAGCAGCGATTCAATCGACTAACTTGGTTATAGATGTTTGCGTAATTGGATTACCAGATCGCCATTGGGGTCAAGTGGTAACAGCGATTTACATTCCCAAAAATCCCAAAGTTTCAAGTGATATTTTAAAAACAGCGCTTGAGCATAAATTGTGTAAATTCAAGCGACCTAAATATTGGTTTCCGGTTGAAAGTTTACCGCGCAATGCACAAGGAAAGGTGAACCGGGAAAAACTAAAAAAACTGTCAATGGGGCTAATAGCTAACGCAAGTTGCTAATTATCTCAATCGCTAATGACTCGTAGAGATCGCAATTAGCAATTAGCAATTAGCAATTAGCAACTTGTGTTAGCTAATAAGTCACCTTTGAATTCCACGGGTTAAAAGTTCGTCGAGTCCAATTTCTGGAGGATCAACGATATCTCGCTCGGTTCGACTCCAAGTTGTCTGACGCTGAATCAGAAAAGCTAGATAAAGTGGAATTTTCCAAAGAATGTAAAAAGGTACAGCTAAAAGCGTTAGTGCTGGTAATTCGTCGTACCCGAACTTAGCCCAACTCCCCACAATGGAAACGAAAATCAGAAGACCTTCTATTGCTAAGAAATTAGTTGGAATCCATGATGCTCCTAATACCCCTGCTAATAATGCTACCCCGATAGCAGCCGTCCAGATTACGACTAACAGGGAAAGTGGAGGTATGCACAAGTCTAGTGCGATCGCTAACAAATCAAAACGTCTCTGGCGCACAGATTCTTTTAGCAACAAAGGAACTTGTGTGAGTATCATTTCTAAATGACCGTGTTCCCATCGCGTCCTTTGACTTTTGGCAGCTTCCTGTTTCATCAGACGCCCGGTTATTTCAGCCTCCTGGGCAAATGCTGGGGGATATCCAGCGATACTTAAATCCACAGATAACTGCATATCATCAGCAGTTTTACCACCAGCTAAACAGACTTTGGAAATCGCCGACCAGGGAAAAGCCATACCCGATCCTGTTAACAATACCGGGCATCCCAGTCGCTGTAAACCCCGAAAACGGACTAAATTCTTCACCTTGATTGCTAACATCGAGATCGAATCTTTCAATCCCGGATTGTCTTTTTGTTTCATCAGATAGGTTGCTTGGACAGGTCGTTTTAAAGCCATTGCTTGTCGGACAATCCGATCGATTGTGCCAGTATGAACGATACAGTCGGCATCGATTACTACAACTACATCGGGTGGATCTAATTTGATGAAGCGCAGACCATAATCTAGGGCGTACCCTTTTCCCCGCAAATCGGGATTAATTCGTTCGATTACCTTCGCACCAGATGCACGGGCGATCGCAGCTGTTTCATCAGTGCAATTATCCGCTATCACTACCACCCGGTCTAGCTCTGTTAGCTGTGGCATTATTGTCAAGAGGGTTTCACGAATGTCTGCTGCTTCATTGTGGGCTGGAATCAATACAGCAACACGAGGACGATCCCCGCCAACATCCCATTTTTCACCTCCATCGGGCAACAATGCTGCACCGCATTCGATCAAAAGAACCGCAATCGGAACTCCGATTCCAAGAGCGATTACCAATAGGGCAATATTCACAAGTAGATGCATGGTTTATCCCTCTGCAAATCTATGTTTTGCTTTGACATTTTGCCTGCCTAAATTGACAATTTAAGCCGACGCTCAAAATTTTTCCCTTATCCTATACCCAATTCACCTGCCAAGACATTCGCAATGACTACTTGATTATTATTAAAAATGAATTTTTATAAACCTAGCTATAGATAGATTATTTATATCCGTCTAAAGATAGATTTTTATAGGTTTCCGATGCGATATTAAACAGAGTTTTTGGTATTGATAAAACCTTGTATTTTTTAATACATAAATTCAATTTCAGCTCGGGGATGAAAAGTAGTTTATATTACATTACTTGGCGTTTCGCTCCCCCTAAATACCCGTTTTTAAGCTGGCGCTGGGGGAGCGAATACTTTTCAAACATCCTCTCAATCCTCTGTTTCTCCCCACTGGTGCAACCATTGCATCATTTCTGCCGGTATTTGTTTTCTAGTTCTGCCTATAGGATCGATACAAACGTGTCTGGAAATCGCTTTGGCAACTAACTGATCTGACTCTGCCATAACAATTTGATAAGCAGTTGCAAATTTCTCCCGCGTTAATACTTTTGAAGTTAAGTAAATTGTTATATGATCGCCGCAAAACATAGGGCGAAAAAAATCTACACTAGCGTGAACAATCGGAATAGCAACTTCTTGATTGCTGAAAAACAATTTAAGATTAATCCCCGATGCAGCGAGGGATTCTTCATAAGCTTCGTGACACATGGCTAGCACGTTAGCGAAGTAAACCACACCAGCTGCATCGGTATCTTGAAAGCGGATAGTTCGAGTATAAGTGAATGGCATTTGATGGTATTATGGATAAAAGGTGGGGAATGCCCACCCTATGCGATCGCTCTCACCAGAAAACTTCTAACCTTTGTTTTTTATCAGCATCACATCGATAATTTTGATGGCTGTTTCTTCTGGTATTTCTAAAAGGTGATGCAGGTCGTTCAAAAGATTTTCTTCCTCATCGGTAACTTCACCATCAGATAAAATGATATCAGTTGCTACGGCAAAAGCTGTTTCTTTTAAATCGTCTGGAAGTGTAGCGATCGCAGCATTAAATAGCACATCAACACCATCCCGTTGCAGAATACTCAACAGTCGATCGATCATTTTTCGCATCACGTCGTCCGGATAGCTCCTGAACAGCTGCATTCGAGATAAACTGGTGCTAATAACTCGCGCTTCCGAATCGGTCATGTAACCGTCTGCGGCTACGGCAACTAATGCGATCGCTGCAAATGCTTCGGCAGGTCCCAAGGTTGTTTGGGTTGACCTGCGACCGCCGCTGATTTTATCAAACAAGCCCATTGTCGTTTCCTTTTTTTGTAACAATCTTCTCAATATTACACTTAGATGTACGGCGAAAGTTTGTGTAGCGGCTGCCATTTTTGCTGCCCCTACACAAACTTTCGCCTAGTGGCTGTAATTCAATCATTTGGCATCTACTATATTTGGCTCCATATTTGCAGGCACTTGCTCTCGATCTGTTCTAGCAGTTTGATTCGGTGAGTTGCTGAGATTTTCTGTAACAAAAGGATTGAAATCCGGTGGCATCGGCGCTATATCGCGGATGATTAAGATCGGATCGCAATCTTTGGGTTGTTGCTCAATCCGACGAATTTCTATTTCAAACTGCTGCCGTCCTTGCTCAAAAAAATCTGGATGATGCTTTTGTAATGAACCAAAGGAACTGTTTGGAATTTGAGCTATTGCAGGAGCAGCTATTCCGACTGAAAGCAGTAGCGCGATCAGGGATAAAATTCTGGTTTTCATGTTGCTAACCTCCTTATGCTTACTCTAACCAGCTCAGGGGAGGCAATTTTATAGCGGATTTCAAGAAGCTTTAGCTACAGCCAACAGCCTTCGTTTGTGTAGGGTATTAATGCTGATGCTGCACAAACTTTCCCCGTATGAGGTACGGCTGCAAGCATCTGTATAAGGGCAAATCTAATGAATTCTCTTAGCGCTCTAAATGGCCTTGCTGAATATTATGATTGAGATCGAGTCTTGATTGATTTAGACTCTATATTATACTTCGTCTTTGCACTGTCCAATTCCGGATATTTAGCCTATTATTTTTTATTTTAGCAATTCCTACAAATTACCGCTCGGTAAGTGCCAACTCAGCTTTAAGAAAATCAACAAATTGTCGTGCTGTTCTGCCAGAACGACCGTTATGGCGGGTTGCCCACTGCAAGGCACGGGCGTCTAAATCTTCTTGCCTGAGATTAATTCCCGCTTGAGCGGCTAAATTGCGGACAATGGTTAAATAGGCATTTTGATCTGCCGGTTCAAAGGTGAGGGTTAAACCGAAGCGATCGCTAAAGGAAAGTTTCTCCTGCATTGTATCCCAGGCGTGGATTTCTTCGCGATCGCTAGGGCGGGGTCGATCGTCAAAAAACTCGCGAATCAAATGCCGCCTGTTAGAAGTTGCATACACCACCACATTTGGCGGACGCGCGGTGACGCTGCCTTCTAAAACCACTTTTAAAGCTTTAAACCCATCGTCATCTTCTTCAAAACTAAGGTCATCGACAAAAATCATAAATTTCTGGGGAACGCCGCGCAACGAGTCCACAATTTGCGGTAAATCTTTCAAGTCTGATTTGGCAACTTCGATTAACCGGAGATTGCCAGATCTATACTTATTCAACAACCCTTTCACCAAGGAAGATTTCCCCGACCCGCGACTCCCATAAAGCAATACGTGCAAAGCGGGATATCCTGCGAGTAAAAATTCGGTATTTTTCAACAGCGCATCTCGCTGGGACTCGTAAGCGAATAACTCGGTTAACTGTACCGGATCCGGGTGCCCGATGCCTACCAACTGTCCCGACACCCAGCGCAACGCGCGATACTTGGCAAATAAACCCGTGCCGCACTGTCGGTAATAAGCTGCTAAATCTTCCAACCCATCTGCCCAATTTTCCAATTGTTGCAGCGAGTTGATAACCTTTGTTGCCTCCTGGGATGGGGTGGTTGTCTCATCTTGTTCCTGATACCAGGCGACGGGTGCTAAAGGCAATCCGGATGCTTCCTGTACCCAATGACTCAGTTGAGTGCCGCTGCATTCGTAGAGACTTTGCAACGCTTGCAGATCCTGCTGTGCTGCGGCGACTAAAGCGGGTGGTAAATTCTCTAATTCCGTTTGCTGGACTTGTTGGGTAAAAGGATTATCATTGAGAAGAATTTGCATTATCAGATAATCTTGCCAGCTTTGACGCACCGCCGAAGCAGCTCTAAACCAACGACCGTAAGCTTGAAGATAACTCAATCCCTGGGGATCGCGATGCCGTAGTGCTTGCAATAAATCCAGAAAGCTGCCACCGACTTCCCCGAAGAGAACCGACTGGTACAGCAACAGGGACGCCGCTTGGCGCTGGAGGAAGTGAATAGAAGCGATCGCACTAGCATCAAACGAAGACATGATTGGCATTTTAGAGCAAAACTAACCCAAATCTTCCCGATTTCAATTTTTAATTTTTATTTTATCAACCAAAAATTATACTTCGTATAAAGCTGGAGCGGAAATATTAAAAAATTAAAAAGATTGAGAGAATATTTATTACGCCAAATTAAAGTTATGTAAAGATGCTCGTAGTGAACAGAAATAAAATCAATAAAAATAGTATTAAATAGATTATTGTGAACAGAAAAGATAGGAATGCTTTAGTAATTTTAGAAAAATTCTCAATAATCGTCTAGGTGAAAAACCTAGACCAACCCTAACAACGATGTCAGGGTTTTACAAGGAAGGCATGGAGCTGCAGGGCAAAAACTAAAATTTTAGCCGTGCAGAAGCTTACCTTTTAAGGTAAGCAAATCGGAGGGAGACAGGAAACAAGCTTGCAAAATACCAATTAGCAAGGAAAGAAGTTTGGAGTATGGCTTACAAAATACCTGGCTGCTGTTTAGGTTGTGATAGCTGCCGTACCCATTGTCCTACGGGTGCAATCAAAGTGGAAGGCGGCGAAGAATATTGGATAGACCCTAGTCTTTGTAACAACTGCGAGGGTTATTATCCAGAACCGCAATGTTTGGCGTTTTGTCCAATTGAATGTCCGGTGCCATCGGAGCCAAAAAAGGGTCGATATAAAGCCGATGCCAGACCAATAACAAGTCCCAACTTATTTGCCAATGGGAAAAATAATCCCTTTGCGTCGGCGATGGTGATATGGGAACTTTGTAACCTTTTGGCACAGCGACAATCGCTACCTTGGAAGGTGGATGAAGTGGGGGCGCCATATTATGAGCGGGAAGTTAATGGAGGTCGAGGAGCGATTGCATACCGAATTACCGATAGCATCGCCAACGATACGCCCCCCCTCAGCGGCGAAAAAGCCGTGTTAGAGATAGAATCGCTGGATATCAGGGCAGCTTGTATGCACCTGATCTATGCTGCCCACGCTACCGCGCTGGAAAAGCCGTGGGAACAGGAATTTTTGATTAGCGATCGTCAAATCGAGGAATATCTGGGTTTGGAGAAACGCAAGGACTTAAGCAAATCCTTCAAACTATCTCTAATCCGAGAACTAGCCGAACAACCTTGCCTAATTACAGGTGCAATTGATTGGCCCCAACAAGGTAAAATCAACGGATTCTCAACCTCACCAAATCACCTGTGGCACCTAGTAGAAATTCAATACCACTTCCAAGCCGATGAACTGGGGTGCAAACATCTAATCGGCTTAACTTTCAAAGTTCGGGCTGGTATTTGGGCGCAGTATTTCTTGAACAAACAAGCGTGTAAAGAGCAAACCGCTTTTTATCAGTATGGCGTCTTGCCCAAATCGCTTTTAACCAACGTCATGAGCATCTGGCAGCAACATGAAGGAGCCGCCCGCATGATGTTGTGGTTGCTATTTAAAACCAAAATGGGCAAAGAGCAGCGCATCACCGTGCCAACTTTAATGCGAATAGCCTATGGCGAAGAAAAAGTCGCCTTAGCCTCGCAAAAACGGGAAGAACGCAAGCGGTTATTGCGGGCGTTTGAAAGCGATTTAGAATGTCTCCATAACCACGGCTTAAAACCCGTATTCGATCCGGTTACTTACCCCCCAGAAATACAACCACTCTGGGCAAAATTAGGCGACATTCCAGAGGATGGCGACGACGCCTTAGACTTCTGGATTAACGATGCCAATAACGACACGCGCATCACCGATGCGGGACCTCGCGGCAAGTGGAATTTGTTAATGAATGCCCGTATTTCCTGGTTTGAAATTCCGCCAGACTGGGAATACGCAGGAGAGGGCGAGAAAAAGAAACGAACCGCTACCTGCAAAAAAACCAAGTCAAAAGAACGCTCAGTTCTTTTAGCCGAACAAATTATGGCAGCCCGAAAAAACCAGGGCATCAGTCAGCGAGAATTAGCCAAACTCACAGGCAAAAGCCAAAGTTGGGTTCGGGACTTAGAAAAAGGGCGCTTATCTGCCAAATTTGAAGATCAAATGTTGCTGCGAAAAGTTCTAGGTTTGGCTTGATTAATAGCTAATGGCTAATTGCTAATTGCTAATTGCTAATTGTCTAAGGTGAGTCTTTTGACTATTAGCCATTAGCCATTAGCCATTACCCATTAGCTTTTTCTCAAATCCCATGAAATGCTGCTGAGGTAAAAATTCTTGGGTTTCTTTCCAAACTAAACCTACTGCTGACATTTCTTTTTTTACTTGCCTTTGAGTCATTTTATGCAGCGCTTTAATCGGAATAAAAGGATTTTCACCCCGATATTCGACTAAAATAACTCGTCCGCCTGGTTTCAGCGCCTTGACTACCTCTGACATCATCTCAAACGGATATTCAAATTCGTGGTAAGCATCCACCATGAATGCCAGGTCAATCGTATCCGGTGGGAGATTGGGAGAAGTAAAGCTGCCTAAAATTGATTCAACATTGGTAAGATTTTTCTGTTGTTTTAACGAGTCCAGAATATCGAGCATTTCCGGTTGAATATCGACGGCGAGTACCTTTCCTTGGGGGACTTTTGGCGCAATGCGAAAGCTAAAATAACCCGTTCCTGCACCGATATCTGCTACTATATCCGTCGGCTGTAAATTCAGCGCTTCGACGACAAGTCTGGGGCGTTCTTCAAACCCTCGCGTCGGTCTTTCTAACCACCCCGCTACCTGGTGTCCCATGACTTTAGCAATTTCTCGATTCATGTAGAACTTGCCAATGCCATCAGTACTATGCTTAACTCGCTGTTGATAAATAACATTAGTATCGCCGATCCGACTCGTAGCAAGTGCAAAAGCAGGATTGAGGACTAAAGTCCTCACTACTAACAGCAGAATGATAAAGCTGAGGATAATTGAGCGCATTCGTTCGTAGTAAGGACTTCAGTCCTGATTGTTTCTAACAAAGGCGAGTACAGCAGCGGCAGAACCCGAACCACCTTTAAGACGCAAGACACCAATTACCAAAGTAGTGCCTTTTGGTGGCAGTTGATCTAAATTAGTCAAATTTTCCAATACAATGCGGGGTTTTTCTAGTACCTGGCGGTTTGTGGCAAACGTTGCATTCAAACCCGCATCTACGCCGTGTGTATCGATTCCAACACCGGCTATTTGACGCGCTCGCAGCAAAAATTGCGTCGCCTCGCTGCTAAACCCTGGAAAATGAAGGTTTCCATCAGCATCTTGGTTTAAAAAAGCTTGACTGTCAGACCACTTTTCTTGCCAGCCTGTATATAATAGCACCACGCTCCCCGCCGGAATTTGACCGTGTTGTTGTTCCCAGGATAGGATATCAGCGATCGCTAACTCATAATCGGAATCAACCATAGTTTTTGCGCGGATATCGATGACTACCGCCGGAACAATTAACGACTCAGCAGAATAGGCATCAATTCCAATACCCCAAGCGTGAAAACTATTGGGTGCATTCATATGAGTTGCACTATGTTCTCCAAGGGAAAACCGCCGCAGATAATAGCCATCTTTTTCTATTTCTGCGATAGTTTCAAATTCGACTTTTGGGTCACCAGGCCATTGAGGAATATCGGGGTCAATGATATGACTTAAATCGATAACTTTTGAGTAAGTAATGCTTTTTTCACCAGGCGGAGGCAGAGCCTCCCTAATCTCGTACCCAGGCTGAGCCTGGGTACGAGTCAACTCGCTCTCAGGCTGAGCCTGGGTACGAGTCAACTCGCTCAACTCGCTCTCAGGTTGAGCTTGGGTACGAGTCAACTCGCTCCCAGGCTGAGCCTGGGAGCGATAGTAGGGAGGCTCTGCCTCTGGATTCTTCTGAGTTAATTGTTTTAATGTCGCCTCCATTACTGCGGTTGTTTGACCCGTGACAGTAAAAACCAAAGCTTCTCGATAAACTCGTTGTGCCGGGTGGTTAATATAATTAGCTGCACCGCTAGAAACGGTCACTGCTGCATGGGCGCAACGAGCCGCTAAATCAATTGCTTGGGCGCGAAGTTGGAGTTTTTCATCTAAAGTAAAGCTGGGATTTTTTTCGGCTGCTTTAATAGCAGTTCGACAGCGAGAAAGTTCCTGGGTGAGAGAGTCAAAAGCTTTACGAATAAACGGCAGGGATTTATCTTGTAAAGTGTTTTCTAGAATATCAAGTCCGGATCTCGCGCATCCCATTGCTAAAAAAGTCGAGCGCAAGACGTTTTTTTTATCATTTTCATGTATCCAACCCGGAGGTTTGATAGAAACGATGCGATCGTCAGTTAAAAACCAATTTTTCAGCGTAGCAGTTACCGTATTCGTTGATGTCATCGCCGCCAGTTCCATCGGCTGACTAAAGGCAATATTACCGCCTGTTTCTTGATAAGTTTCCACCAGCGGTACGATACCAAAAACAGCCCGCCCATCGGGTAAACTAGCGGCAACAATAAACTCTTGAAATAAACCCCATCCCGTCACCCAAGGCACAAATCCGTTGAGCAAATAACCGCCATCTACGGGAACGGCTAAAATAACTGGGTCGCCTTCCCGTCGCAGTTGAGAAAAACCAATGCCTAGCAAAACCTCACCGTTACTCATGCGGGGAAGATATGCTTGCATCAGCGAGGAGTTTCGACCTTCAAAGATCGTACCGGCAGCACTTTGGTGTTGCGTTTGCAAGAAAGCTAAAGCACCCGAATATCGGGCAACTAATTCTTGGAAAGATTGAAAGGTTTCTTCATTCGCTCCGGCACCACCCCACTCGGTCGGAATTCTCAGTGTCAGGACACCCAATTCACCTAGACCTTGGAGCGCTTGAAATAAAGTGTCTGAATCCCTATCTATTTTATTGGCTATCGGGGCTACAGATCTTTGTAGGTAAGATTCGATCGGGTCGAGTAAGTTGGATAGAACTTTCATTAGAATCACCGGGAAACTGCATCCCCTTAGGGAAAATTTCTATTGACAAAAAGGCGATTTTCTTGATTGCATCAAATCCAGGTTTGGGGATGTAGATGCAACGAGAACAACGGCAGCCTTTTTCATTCATTATCCAGCCGGTTGCTTCTACTAATTCACCATCCTGTCTTTCTGACTTCGTTGCTGTTGAGACAGTTTCTGCCTCTCTGGCTCGATTTGGATCGAGAGTAACTAAATCTACCATTAAAACTTCCCCGCCCAGCGGGTCGTCGGGAGCGCTTTATTGTATAATCTAAAACAGCATCGTGGGTAGGCAAAATTTTTGATGCGGTTTTTTGATCAACACCCTTTCCACCACAATTTTGCCAGAAACCCGGTTTTTTCAAAAAACCGGGTTTCTCATGCCGCTTATAGAACAGAGAGGGGGGTTGGGGGGAGAGGTTTTCCCTAGATATTCACTGTAATAAAACGACTGGCAATTTGCTCTTGCGTTGCATCAATAATGCTAGCCACATAAGGTCCATTTGCACCGACGCTAATCAAGGTAACGTCTGTCGAACCATTCCCATCACGATCGAAAGATGTAGGTGTAATTAGACCCTCGTTGATGAACCTTGTTCCCCGACCCGAACCGACAAAAAGGTTATAAACTTGAGTGGAAGGTACTGTCTGTGTACTAAATGTAAGTTGGTTCGCTGACAGTCCTCCGCTAAGTCCAATAAAGTCACTCGATGGATCGAAGTCGAGAATCAGCTGTGGGACAGTTAAGTTAATTGAATCGCTTGTATTGCCCAAAAGCAGATCCTGTCTGAATACAAACACATCACTACCTGCGCCGCCAAAATTTATATTGACACCCCTATCGCCAATTAAAGTATCGTTACCATTTCCACCAATTAAATAGTCATCACCTTTGCCACCCCGGAGCAAGTCATCTCCATCTCCGCCATTGATAAAATCATCTGCTTGCATACCGTTGAGGATGTCATTGTTAGCTTGTCCAAAAATGTTATCGTTCCCTTCACCACCAAATAGGCTATCGTTACCCGCAGCACCTAAAAGACTGTCGTTGCCAGCACCGCCCAATACCAAATCTCCGTCCGATGAACCCGTTATTGTATCGTTTCCTGCCAAACCCCGTAACCCACCCGGCAGCGTGCTTAGTAGCCCTGAAGTAATGGTAAAATTGTCAACTTCGGGAGTTAAGTCAAAAAAAGGAAAATTTGCTTGCATATTTATTACCTTTTCTTGTAAAAGCAGATCAATTATAAAGGCTTTTTGGAAAAATTTTAGAGCCAGATAATAAAAAAATTGTGGAAAAAACTAGACGTTAAGCGATTGTCCTGGAAGGTTGCAGGCAGATTAAAAACAGAACTTACGCCAGTTATTTTCCCCCCTCTCAGCAGAGGGGGAGAGGGGGGGTAGGGGGGAGAGGTGAAAATCTTAGCTTTAGAGTTTGGCGGGAGCAAGCACGCCGCCGCTTTGCTAAATTTAGGTGAAAAACAGTGGATTGCTCACAAACGCGCCCTCTCGCCGCCTAATCCGAATTTTAGGACGGATATGGAGATAATGCGATCGCTCGCCAGCGACCTTTTACAAAACGAAACACCCGCTGCTATCGGCGTCAGTTTCGGTGGCCCAGTCGATGCTACCACCGGCACGGTACGTTTATCCCACCAAGTTGAAGGATGGGAAAATAGCGGTGCGGTGGCACTAGCATCTGATATCCTGTCTGGTTGATTGCGTCTTGAGAGAGGCGGGTTTAGCCAAGTTGTCTGTTAGAGTTTGAAAGTTATTGGTAAAACCCGCCCCAAAAATTCTCACCTACCCGCCTGCTTACCCGCTCACCTGCTATGATTCGTCCTGCTACACCCGCTGATGTTCCCGCCATTTTGCCGATGGTTGCCAAGATTTGTGCGTTGCATGAAACTTGGAATGAGGCGAAATATGGATTTTTACCCAATCCAGAACAGCGTTACGAGGGATGGTTGAAAAGATTGACGACCAACGAAACCAGCGTTTTCCTAGTCGCCTCTGCACCCGAACAACCGGGCAAATTAGTTGGATTTATAGTAGCAACGGTAGAGAAAGAAATACCCATCTATCGTTTAAAAGAATATGCTTTTATTCACGACCTTTGGGTGGAAGAAGAATATCGCCGCAGTGGAATCGCGCGACAAATGGTCATGGAAACCATTGAGCAATTTAAGCTCAGGGGAGTCAAACAAATTCGGCTCGATACAGAGGCGGTTAACGAATCAGCGCAGCGGTTGTTTTCCTCCTGCGGTTTTCGGGTTAGCACGATAGAAATGCTGGTGGAATTGGAGTCACTTTGACGAATTTTAAAATTAGGAACATAGTTGGACTACTTCACATTATCTTTAGGGACAGCATTTAGAGTTTGGTGGTAAGTTGAGCAATGTTGATCTAGCATTTCAACCCATGATATTGGAAGTTGCGATTCTTGAGGTTAAACCTAATTTGACTGAAGAATTTGAAGCTGCATTCAAAACAGCCTCAACGATTATTGTTTCTATGTCAGGCTATATCTCCCATGAGCTTCAACGATCTCTAGAAACTACAAATCGTTATATTCTGCTTGTACGTTGGCAGCAATTAGAAGACCATACGGTTGGATTTCGACAATCGCCAAAATATCAAGAGTGGCGCTCCCTACTCCACCACTTCTACGATCCATTTCCAACTGTGGAGCATTATCAAAGCGTTTTGTTTAACTCTGGATCTGAGTTTTGCCCATGATACTCCCTGAATTTTCATTATATGGGAAAATGGATGCGGTACGTCGGTCTTAAAAAGGGAGATTGAGATCGTTAAATTTCAATTCCCCCTTAAAAAGGGGGTTAGCGGGGACAAGTCCCCCTTTTTAAGGGGGATTTAGGGGGATCTCTTACACCCCACTAATCTGCACAAACACAGTTCTTTTTCTCGGTCCATCCAAATCAAAAAATAACACAGATTGGTAAGTACCCAAACCCAATTTACCATCTACAACCGGAATTACTTCACTCGTACTCAAAGTCATCGCCATCAAGTGCGAGTGAGCATTCATCGGTTCATCCGGCGGGATATTTGTTCTTAAATGCAGGTCGTTATGCAAGTACTTATCCGATTCCGGCGCTAACTTTCTCAGATATACTTTAATATCTTCCAGCAACCTTTCCTCATATTCATTAATCGCCAAAGCCGTTGTCGTGTGACGAGAAAACACTAAAACCTGCCCCGTTTTGATTCCACTAGCCTCTATAATTTTTGTCAGATTGGGCGTAATATTATAAATGTTGATTCCGGCATCGGTTTCTACTTCAACAATTTCATTTATAATCTGCATAAGTAGTTAGTTCTTAGTTGTCAGTTGTCATTGGATCAGATGGTACTTTACTTGGTGCGATTTAAATCCCTTTTTTACAGAACTGGCGACAGCATTAAGTCCATTTTAATGGACTTGAGCTATTAGCCCGCAAATTGATGATGCTGTTGGTAAAGTCACTCCGGGATCTGACCCCTCCCCAACCCCTCCCCTAAGCGGGGAGGGGCTTTCCGGCCCCCCCTTCCCTCCTAGGGAAGGGGGTTGGGGGGTTAGGTTTTTCGACTTTGCCAACAGGATCATTGATTGGTGGGCGGGTCGTCAGGCAGGTGCAATATCTAAGTATTCCAGGACTTACGCACGAAGAGAAAATCACCTTTGTTTCTTCCTATATCTCTAGCTGACAAATCAACGGTTTTTCAGATTTAAGTATTACAAAAAAGAGTCGTTAAGTGAGGAAGCTATCGTGAATTATTGGTTAATGAAATCAGAACCTACTGTATACAGCATTGCTGACTTAGAGCGAGAACATCAAACGATTTGGGAAGGAGTCCGCAATTACCAAGCGCGCAACTTCCTGCGGGAAATGAAAGTAGGAGATTTAGCCTTTTTGAACGCGACACCCCCAGGCATTGCCGGATTAATGCGGATTGTCAAAAGTAATATTATAGACCCGACTCAGTTCGATTTTAACAGTAAATACTATGATGCCAAATCTACTCAAGCATCCCCAAGGTGGCAGACAGTTGCAGTGGAATTTGTTGAAGCTTTCCCGACAATTTTATCTTTAGAAACACTCAAACAAGAGTTTAGCGACCAAGAGTTATTATTAGTCAAGCGAGGGAATCGATTATCGGTGATGCCAGTGGCAGAAATAGTAGCTGAGAAAATTATAGCGCTCGCTCCCCAAAGTTTATAATTATTACCAGGAAGTAGCAATTTAATCTTGTGGCGAGGTGTCAGATGACACCTTTCTAAACTTAATAACAACGGTAAAATAATTGAGCATTTCTACAACGTGTCCCCTAATAGCACCTTGACCAAAACATTCTTTGGCTTCCTCTGCTGTTGCAAACTCTAGATGAAACCCATCTTTCTCGACCTCAACTCGCTTTGGATGAAACGAGCTGATTCCCATATCATCAGCCATAATATTACTCCATTCTTGCAATCAGTTGTTTCAATCCTGTTGCCAGGATTCATTAATTTGAAAGTACCGCAAGCAGCATCGCTGGCACACAATTTCCATTACCTATAGTTCCACTTTGACAGTTGCGTAAGTCTTGTGCCAGTTGCCTAAGTTCTTACCCCTAATTGCAATAGCTTTGCACCATCACCGGCAGCGTCACTGTAAAAGTCGTGCCAACTCCCTCTTCACTTTGCACGGAAATCTCGCCTCCATGCGCCTCCACACACCTTTTGACAATGGCTAATCCTAAACCAGTACCGGGAATTGTATCGACATTACTGGCGCGGTGGAAAGGTTCAAACAGTCGTTCTTGGTCTTCTTCTGGAATGCCAATTCCTTGGTCTTGAATCCGGAAAATAACTGTTTTTTCCTGACCGATTAGTTCAAATCTAATTATACCACCTTCCGGTGAATATTTAATCGCGTTGGCTAGTAGATTGGTCAAAATGTGTCGCAGAAGATTTTCATCCCATAGCGCCTCGACGAATACCCCACCCGTTGTAAAAACAAGCTGATGTTTCTCGCCTATATTGAGTTTTAGCTCTTCAATCAAATCGTGGCAAAATAGTTTTAAAGCTAAGGGAGTGGGGCGAAACTCAAATTTACCGGCATCGGCTTTACCGAGTACTAAAGCTTCATCCAATAACTGTGCCATGTTTTTGATGGCTGAGCGGATTAATTGGTAATGAGCGTGTTTTTTCTCCCGCGTTAATTTTTGTTCGTGGTGTTGCAGAAATCCAGCCGAAAGCAGAATAGCATTTAAAGGATTGCGGAAATCGTGAGACAGCATCGAGACGAATTCAGATTTGAGTTGATTGATTTCTTTGGCTTTCATCAACTCAGCGGTTCGTTCCTCAACGCGAGTTTCTAAGGTTTTATTTAATTCCCGTAACGATTCTGACATTTGCTTGCGTTCGATCGCATAATAGAGCGATCGCACCAACAATTGCGAATTTACCTGGCGCTTGACTAGATAATCTTGCGCCCCTTGACGCACCGCTTCTATCGCCAGTTCGTCATCGTTGGTATTCGTTAGCACTACAATCGGTATGCTAGGGGCAAGACTTATCAGCGGCGGCAGGGAGGCTAATCCTTGGCTGTCTGGTAGCGTTAAATCCAACAAAATCGCATCAAAACAATCTTGATTTAGTTGTTCAATTGCTTCTCGCAATCGCTTCACATGCACCAGACTAAATTCCTTGGACTTCGCTTGCTGCAAAAACTCTTCCAACAATCTAGCTTCTGCCAGACTGTCTTCAATCAACAAGATTTTTAGCGCGCTTGCAAGCATATTCTTTTGGTTCTTCCCTTTCTCCTCCTTTGATAGTCTGCCCAATCTAAAATTTAAAATTACAATCCAAAATCCTATGACTCCGATGGTAAGGTAACTGTTGCTAACCAGAAATCTTCAATCCCCTTCACGATTTTGAATAGTTCGTTGAGATTGCGGGATTTGGTGATGTAGCAATTGACGTGCAATTCGTAGCTGTGGTGAATATCCTCCTCATTTCTAGAAGTTGTCAGCACGACGACCGGAATGCGTTTCAAGTCAGGGTCGGCTTTAATTTCTGCTAGCACTTCTCGACCATCTTTTTTGGGCAAGTTTAAATCTAGCAGAATCAGGTCAGGACGCAATGCTTCAGTATACTCCCCTTCGCGGCGGAGATATGCGATCGCGTCAATCCCATTCCTCACCGCCACCACCTGATGAGACACCGAACTATCTTTCAATGCCTCTTGTATTAAACGAATATCCGCTTTATTGTCCTCCACCAAAAAGATGATTTTGGGTCTTTCGGTTGCTTCTACGCTCACCATAAACCTCCGGGAGTCTCGAATTTCCTGCGCTTAAGACGGGAGAGGAAAGACGACGCGGCGAATACATTTGCCGTTTTCTTCCTAGAATGCATAGCTGTAACCATCCTTTTGATGAACTTTAAAGCAATATCTATAACTGATGCCTGATATTCTTCCATCCTTAGTTACAATATCAAAACTGCCAGTTGCTCTACAAAGAACTCGACCAATGTAAATGCCAATTTTCTTGCCGCAACTGACAACTGCTTTAACAATGTCACCCGTTTGAAATCCTTTATGGATTTGGGTTCTAGAGCGATGTCGAGTGGGAAATCCGTATTTATCAGTACCGCACATTTGACGAGTTCCATGACCCGTAGATTTGATTAACAGTGGTTGTTTAGCCAGAATCTCCAATTGCTCAACTTTACCCACACAAGCTGCATCTATCCAATGAGTTTTAGCTAACTCCAAACGACATCGATTGTACTTGGTTTGTCCTCCACTCCCTGTCTCAATAGGTAAATCTGTTTGTTTTAATCGCTTTAACAATGCCCATCTGGTTGAATTGATTGCTGCTGCGTCCTTTGATGGACGCTTTACTTGTGCTAAAACTCTCTTTAAGACATCAGGTTTGTTTTTCAAGAAAACCTCAATATTCTGAGTTCCTTTTTTGATGTTGCAAGGTTCACAAGCTAGGCAAAGGTTAGAAATTCTATTAGTTCCTCCCTTAGCTTTGGGTTGAATATGCTCAATTTGTAGCGGCACATTTTGAATACTACAGTAAGCACATTTTTGTTCCCATTTAGCTAACAAATACTCTCTAATCTCGCAGCCAAACAATGTACCTTGCTGGTACTCAATTTGTGCTATTTCAGGATTGTCTATTTGCTGTAAATCAAATCGGACAACTTCTTGAGATATACCTGTAATTGGGGCATATCTGCGTAACCGATTAACCCAAGTAAAAATTGTTTCAATTCGATGTTGAAGACTGGGAGCTAACCAACCATCAGGACGAGTACGGTTTAAAAATCGAGGCTGACGATAGCGAGTCTTACGGTTTCTCCTTCCTCTTCTTAATGCTCTACGTAACTCAAGAGCATCTTTAATCTGTTGTCCACGATGGGTAAGTTCTGCCCCCCAAACAACTTGATTTCCTTGAAGTAAGGCTATCCCTGTGGTTTTTGAACCGGGGTCTAGTTTCAGTTGTATTGGCTGAGGGTTATCATCAACAGCTTTATTCAAAACAATTGTGAAGGGAAACCGTCGAAAGACTTTTGCTTTCCCCAATCTGAGTAAACTTCTAGCAACTCCTGGTCTACACGGGTTGAGTGGTTTACGGTTGGTATCTAGAACTAAAACAAGGTTAGACATTGTTGCGTCTCTTCTGATTTCTCGTAACGTTAGCTTCGCCAATGTTCAGAGTCGGTACTTTCCAAAACGCACTTCCTTAACCCCTTAGAGATGTTTAACGTTTTGGTTCTAGAAGCTCAGGTCTAGCTACGCAACCCAAGGTAGGAACTTAAACTCTTACTCTGAACGTAGCCATATGGCTAAGGCTGGTCAGCTACCTGAAACTGGAGGCACGAATCCCCCACGCTTCAGCCGGGGGTGCTGACGCTCGCGTCCTCCGACTGGAATTGTAAAATAAAAAGTCGCACCTTTTCCTAATTCTGACTCAACCCAGATCCGACCTCGGTGACATTCCACAATCTTTTTACAAATCGCTAATCCCATCCCCGTACCTGGGTATTCATCCCGCGCGTGCAGGCGTTGAAAAATCACAAAAATGCGCTCGGAAAATTGCGGTTCAATCCCAATCCCGTTATCCTTGACTGAAAATAACCACGCATCTTCTAAACGAGTTGCTCCTAAGTGAATTACAGGGGTTTCTTCGCTGCGGAACTTGATAGCATTCCCGATCAGATTTTGGAATAGCTGCATCATTTGAGTGCTATCCGCCATCACCGTTGGCATGGGGTCGTGGGTAATAACCGCTTGACTTTCACCGATGCGTCGCCGCAGATTGCTCAGCGCTTTATCCAAGGATTTTTCCACATCAGTCAGCTTAAATTCGCTGCCTTGAATATCTACTTTTGAATAAGCCAGCACGTCATCAATCAAAGTTTGCATCAAGCTGACTCCTTCAACGGTAAAGCTAATAAATTCTTTAGCATCTTCGTCGAGTTGGTCGCAATAGCGCATCTCTAACAGTTGCACGTAATTCGCTACTTGATTGAGCGGTTCTTGCAAGTCATGGGATGCTACATAAGCAAACTTTTTCAGTTCCGCATTAGACCGTTCTAAATCTTGCGCTAATTGAGCCAGCTCATCTGCTTGACGCAGCACGATGTTAATAATTGCCTTTCTCAATTCCAGTGCAGTTTTAACTTCCACCTGTTTCCAGGGCAGCGATGTTAATCGAACGGTTTCTTTCCACAATTCAAATGATTTACGCGGACACAGGCGCAAATTCCCCTCGGCGCGATTTAATTCATAAGCCTGATTCGGGTTGCCTCCCCAATTGACCGTTTTAATTACTTCTGGTCGGAACCACAACACGTAGTTTTTCTTGGAGATAGGAATTGCTAGCAAACCGCTGGCGACGTTTTTATACTTCTCCGCATCGGGATAAATCCTCGGCAAAGAATCGGTGTAGAAGACTTCTTCTTGAACGTTATTCTTGAGCCATTGGACTAAGAAATTCAAATCTTCTTCTTTGGGAGTTTCGCCGATGGTGGTAAAATAGTTGCCAAAACAGACGGCGGCTCCAGTAGCGTTCGCTAAGTCGAGCAGATTCGGCTGGTGTTTGAGCAACCCATCAACAAAGTTTTCTTCTTGGGACATGTATTCAATCAAAGCTGATTGAACGTAGTTTAATTTCATCCGATAGTCGTAATCTTCGGTTTCTTCTTTTGCCGAGATTTCCGAAAATACTACTCGCCCCAAGAATTCGCAAGCTTTCCGCAATTCGTAAGACACGTGTTTGGGCGTCTGATGGTGACAAGCAATCAGTCCCCAGAGTTTTTGGTCTTTCATTAAAGAAATCGTCAGACTCGCTCCAACTCCCATATTGTGCAGGTATTCCATATGGCAGTCAGCCGCACTTCTGAGCAGAGACAATGTTAAATCGAGCCGTTGTTCGCTGATGGGATTCTCAGCGGGAAAAAGTCCGACGGGTTGCGCTTTGGTATCGGGGATTAATCTGATCCAATTTGAGGTAAAAAATGTTCTGGCTGGTTTAGGAATATCTGACTCTGGATAGTGCAAACCCAGGTAAGATTCCATAGTCTCTAATTTTTCTTCGGCGATGACGGCTCCATGTCCATCGTCATCAAATTTATACAGCATCACCCGGTCGAACCCAGTGACTTTTCGGACTTCCTGGACAATAATTTGACAAAAATCCCGCAGATTCGCTGTTTTTTCTAATTGGTTAATCGATGCCCTCGCTAAATGATAAAAACTGAGAAACGGAATGCTTTCTTGTGAGAATGTTGGCTCTAATTCTAAAATCAGGAACCCATCTTTGTTGCGATGAAACAGTGCATCAAAGACTAGATAATTATCGCCCTTGGTGCGCGCCCAAACTTTGGTGGGATTGATGTAATCAAAATTTTCGTCGGTTAACCCGGCTTTAATTCTCTCTACTTGGTAGGGATCTAGGATTTCTTCTAGAGTTTTTTGCAGCATTTCTGGGGGCGATATGCCAAAAATAGAGTAGGTATTGCTGCTCGTTTGTAATATTTTTAATTCTGGTTCTTCTAATACGAACAAAACCCCGTGAGGCTGAATTTGCCCCGATAGCTGAGTGGCTAGCTGCATTGCTTCTTGTTCCAAGCTAGCCAAATTAATATCTTGTCCTTGTATGTCTATGTCTATCATGATTTCCTCCGTTATCGGGGTGACAAAAATCTGTGCGATCGCAACACTCCCTGGATGTCACTCCCGCAGCACTCTAAAACTTACTTGCAGACGAGCAAACTAATGCCGATGCTAAAATCTGGTTCCCTTCAATTGCGCTCAAAATTTTCTGAATCGTTTTGCAGTGTTTTGCCCATCTGCTTGCGTTAAACAGCATAGCACGATCGCCGTGCCTGCCTTATCATCAAAATGTAAAAAATTGTACAAAACAGGGAACTCTTCTGTTTCTGATGCGGCTGCTAGGGTAAGGGCAGGATAGGGATTTTTAGCCTTAATTTCGCCTTTTTTTGAGGATGACGCGAAGGATTAATGTAACAATTTATGTGTGATTCGTAATGCTTGAAAATATCTTTTCTTATTTATATAAACTCAAATGCAGCAATTTTCTGAACCGCCCCCATGCTTTAGCATGGGGCTACACAAACAAAGCAAGGCGTAGCGGGCTGCAAGAATTTCAGCCCGCTACGCCTTGCTTTGTTTGTATAGCGATACGCTTAAGGGTATCGCGCTTTTTGGCGACTATCCTTTAATTAAGCCGCTAAACCGCTGTGTCTGAGTAAGGGTGTAACAGAAGGTTCGCGTCCTCGGAAGGCTTTAAAGACTTCCATCGGGTGTAAACTTCCGCCTAAAGCGAGGACGGTATTGCGGAAGCGCGATCCGGTGGTAGCGATAGCTTCTTCCCGGTCCAAACCAGCTTCTTCAAACGCCGCAAACGCATCCGCACTCAATACTTCAGCCCATTTATAGCTGTAATAACCCGCCGCATAACCGCCAGCGAAGATATGCCCGAAGCTGCATAAAAAGCCATCTTCGGGTAGGGGTGGCAAAATCGTGGTGGTTTTGGCGACGCGGCGACGCACATCGGCTGCGGTTTCCTCGCCACCAGGTTGATAGCGGTGGTGCAATTCTAAGTCCACCAAGCTAAAGTGCAACTGGCGCAGCATCACACTACCACTCATATAAGTGCGCGCAGCCAATAGTTTTTGGTAATAATGCTCTGGTAGCGGTTCCCCTGTTTCGTAATGTTTCGCCATTCCCATCAAAGTGGGTCGTTCGTAACACCAGTTTTCCATAAACTGACTGGGCAGTTCTACCGCATCCCATTCAACGTTATTGATACCCGCTGCTTTGGGATAATCTACCTTTGTCAGCATGTGTTGCAAACCGTGTCCAAATTCGTGGAACAAGGTTTCCACTTCGCCAAAGGTCATCAAGCTGGGTTTACCATCGACTGGGGGACTTTGATTGCAAACCAAATACGCCACAGGTAACCTGGTTTTGGGCGTCCCCGCTTCGATAATTTTGGCGCGCACAATGCACTCATCCATCCAAGCACCGCCCCGCTTTTCCGCTGGACGACTGTATGGATCTAAATAGAAGTAAGCGATCCGATTCCCCGTTTCATCCGCAATTTGGAAATATCGTACATCCTCGTGCCATAGTGGTGCTTGACCATCGGCAGCAGTTATGGTGACTCCGAACAACCGCTTGGCTAAACCAAACAAACCATCTAGCACTTGCGGTAACGGGAAATAAGGGCGCAACTCTTCCGCACTAAAGGCAAATTTTTCTTCCCGCTGCCTTTCCGACCAAAATGGGATATCCCAGTGTTTCAAGTCCATAGCTGACTCTGCACCTTTCGATGCTGCAAAAGCTTTGAGTTCTTCCAATTCCTTCAAAGCTGCATCGTAACTAACGCGGCGCAGTTCTTCTAGCAGCGCTTCTACTGCATCGACGCTGGGAGCCATTTTACTGGCTAAACTTAATTCGGCATAGCTGTTAAAGCCGAGTAGCTGCGCCTGTTTTTGACGCAGTTCTAATATGCGTTCAACCAACGGATTATTATCTAACTCCCCACTAGAAGCGCGACTGATATAAGCTTTGTAGAGTTTTTCCCGCAAGTCGCGTCTAGTGCTGTGCTGCATGAAGGGGAAGTAACTGGGGAAGTCCAGAGTGATGCGCCAGGGTCCATTTTCCGGGGTGGCGTTTTCTTCTTTGGCGGCGCGGGCAGAAGCGGCGGCTAAACTGAGTAAGCTTCGCGGTAAACCGTCAACTTCGTCAAAGCTGGTTAAGGTAAGGCTAAAAGCTTTAGTCGCGTCTAGGACGTGGTTCGAGAATTTGGTAGAAAGTTCTGCCAGTTCGAGTTTGATTTTGTTGAATTGGTATCGCTTTTCTCCTTCAAATCCTACCCCCGATAGTTCCGCATCTCGGATTGCCGCTTCTACAATGCGCTTTTGTGCCGACTCTAAACTTTTCCAAGTATCCCCCGCCCGCAGTGCCTTAAACGCCTCGTAGATCGGTTTGCTTTGGCTGAGCTTGTTCCAAAATTGTACAACTAGAGGCTGTACCGTTTCCTGGGCGGCGCGCAGTTCGGGGCTATTTTTCACACCCATCAAATGATTTACTACACCCCAACTCCAATTTAAGCGCTCTGTCAATCTATCTAAAGGTTCAACCAAGCCGTTCCAAGTGGGTGTTACGCTAGCCTCCAATCTGGCAAGCTCCTCATCTAGTTCAGCCAGTAGCTGGGTTATTGCAGGTACCACATGCTCAGGCTTAATGGCATCAAACGGGGGCAACCCTTTGCCTCTTAATAACAGGTTATCGGTAACGCTGGTAGTTGCAATCATGGGTGGTTTTTATACCAGTTGAACGTTAATTGTCAGTGAATTCTCCCAGCTTATCCCTTCCACTTAGGTTGCGGGAGAGGTAGCAACTGTCGAGACGCAAAAGTCGCCCGGAACCTAAGGCTGAGCTATATCCCAGCCTTACCGGACTCAATGCGGCTACTCCTATCCTAGAGGACTTTAGCCAGAGTGGCTGTTGCCTGGAAATCGGGGTTCAATTGGCTAGCGGGTAATGAATGATACTGGTGCATTCAGTCCAGGTTGGGAGTTGTTATGGTAATAATATTTATTATGGTAGAGGTTTGCAGAGGGGAATTGTGAGTGCGATCGCAGCCCACGACCATCGGCAGCAGTTATGGTAATATCAAACAACCGCTTGGCTAAACCAAACAAAATAATTCCCATGCCAACGGAAGTGATATGACTCAAGCACACAGGGGAATAATGAAAAAGTTAATTTATACAACTGCGCTCGCTATTTTATCCATCGGGATGATAAGTTGTAATCAGCCACAGAGTAATAGGGCTAAGGATACTAAAATAGATACCACTGTTGCAGCTAACACTGAATCCGCTAATTCTCGACCAGACCAAGCTGAAGTGAAGGATAACAAGAATATTAATTCTCAAAGCCAAGCCAAAGTTAAGGCTAATTCAGCTAATTCTGCTGAAAGTAGCAGCAAATATAAGACTAATTCTAGCAAGCAAACTAGCTCCGGAAAACTGGAAGTTGGTACAGTCAAAAGGATCCAACAAGGCGATATTAGCTGCTATGTAGACTTAGTGGATGAAAATGGTGAAACTCACGTAAGTATGTATGCAGCTTTTGATATCTGTGACGAGGAAAAAAATTTTTTAAATAAAAAAGTCCGTTTAAGCTATGAATTAGCTAACCTTAATGATTGCCAAAGTGCCGAACCATGCGGCAAAACTAGGCAAGAAACCATTATCAGTAAAATGGAGATTATCAGATAAAATTCAGAGAGATTTTGGCGAGAAACAAAGGTGATTTGCGTAATTCCTCTTCTTTTCTCTTACCTCTGCGTCCTCTGCGTCCTCTGCGGTTAATTAAATAGGTATTTTTTCGGCGGGAAACGAGTAAGTGACAAAAGCTCACAGAATTTGGCGATCTTTGAGAAACTGGTTAAATGCATCGCGGGAGGGCATCGAAGGCATTGCACCGGGTTTCGTAGTAGCGATCGCACCCGCCGCCGCACCCCATACTACCGCTTGTCGCAAAGACTGTCCTTCTGTTAAACCTGCTACCAAACCCCCATTAAATGCATCTCCAGCAGCAGTTGTATCCACCGCTTCCACGGGAAATGCTGGCACAAAGAAACACTCATCCCCTGTAGCACAGCAAACACCCAATGCCCCTAATTTAACAATCGCCGTTTTCACCCCTCGCTGACGCAATACAGCAGCAGCTTCAAATGCCGTTTCCGGATGATTAACTGGAAAACCAACTAATTGCGCCGCTTCGATTTCATTTGGGGTAATAATATCAACCAATCGATAAATTTCATCCGGGATATCTTTCTGCGCGGGTGCTGGATCTAAAATCACTGATATTCCGGCATTCCGAGCGGCTTTTGCTGCTAAAATTACCGCCGATAAAGGGATCTCTAATTGGAGTAATAAAGCAGATGTACTGTCAAAAATATTACTTAATGGTTCCAAATCTTCAGCATTTACACGATGATTGGCACCGGGAACGACGATAATATTATTTTGCCCGCTGTCTTCTACGGCGATGATGGCGACGCCGGAATGAGCTTCGGTATCGGTTAAGACATAATCTGTGGATACGCCATAGGTTTGGAGACTGGCGAGGAGGGAGTTACCTTCGGCATCTTTTCCCACTCTTCCCACCATAAAAGTCGGGATACCCAATTTTGCCATTGCTACCGCCTGATTCGCACCTTTTCCCCCCGGTGCGGTAAAAAAATCATGGCCTAGTAGGGTTTCTCCCGGAATCGGTAACCGGGGTGTTTTTACTACTAAGTCCATGTTGATGCTACCGAAAACGATTACTTTATTGGTCATGAGTCAGTAGGGGCTATTCAATCTGTACTATCTCCAATAAGAATACCCCTTCCAGTCGCGTGTAAGGGGCTAGCAAGGATTTCTCAGGAGGGTATGTTTCGGGAGGGCTATTTATGCTCTTCGTCTTCTGACTACGACTGTGACGGTTTGAATTTTACATAACTACCATTTTTGTCAAACCGGCCTATAAAAGCCCAGTTAATCCATCCACCATCGCCTTGATTGATGAATTCACCACTTTCAAACACCCAAATACCGTAATGGATGCCGTCATAAACTGCTGAACCATAGAATACAACACCTTTAAATCTTTCCTGATAGTTTTGGTTCAAATTAAAAACCATCACATGGTATCGTTTACCCAAATTGTGTCGCTTTGCAGCAAAACGCGCAGCATAATAAACTGTGTTCGCTAAATTTTTCACAAATCCGCTACGGTTTTGAGCAGATTTGATATCGGATTTGATTTGGTTAGCAATGCCAAGTAAATCCAGGTTAACAGATAGACCTACACCAGACTGTGCCATCATAATTTGTTGCTTGTTATATAGCTTGTTTGCGCTAGCAACATCACTGATAGCAAGAGTTGTAGTTGATGCAGCAAGAGTCATAGTTAATAAGGTGCCAAAAACTGCAACAGGGGTTTTCATGACTAATTTTTCCTTTCAACGAGAGGTTTATCTAGCCCGCCCAAGCGGGCTAGGTTTGTATGGCCCCAGGTTTTCAACCAGTGGTAGAAAAAAGGGCATTAAATGCGGATTAGGTATGTGGGATTCAACAGTATCCTCTATTTTTGTTGGTATGGTTTACAGCTGCGTTGCAGCCATTGTGCCCCTTGTTCAAGACGTGGCAAGTGTTGCCAAGCCTTTTTACAAGCTTCTTCACGTGAAGCTTTACGTAGTCCACTTTCGTTATGTTGCTGACGGACGTTTTTGCCACACTCTACGGGAGTTACACCAGAAATAACTCGTCCATCTTTAGCCTTATAGGTATATTCAACTTTTGCACACATTCTCAGTGTTTTGTGACTACCTCCACCTGCGGCTAAAGAGGGACTTACCAATGGCATCGCTAGGGAAACAGCAGAGGCGATGATTGTGCCAAAAGTAGCCAGGGTTTTTGATTGAATCGAACGCATAATCTATTCTCCAAAGTTACTTGGGTTTGACTTGTGTCTACTTATCTCAGGTTGACTCTGCAAGCTTTTACGCAATTAGCTTCTGAAATTTACAAAACTTTATAAATCGACGATTCTTCTGCGAGCTACAATAATTTTGCAATTGCCACTCAAAAATAAAACAATCGCCGTTGACCAAAAGCTTTGGGTCAAAAGCGATTGTCATATCAGAAAATTGATGGGTTTGACTAGGGACGGCAGCCCTGTCAGTTGCCAAGCCATGCCTTATACATTGGATAGCAGTTTAAGGCTTTATTTGACCGGACTAACTTTTCAAACACCCTCTTGATTTGTTATGTATGACCGCCGACTTGAAGGATTTTGACTTCATATTCATTGGTGACTTTGCCTTGACGGTCTTTCTTCTGTTCGAGCGAATATGTAACCCGATTCTTCTGGCTTAGGCGAAATTGAAATTGATTGTTTCCGAATGATTTCCAATCGGAATCTCCAATTGCTTCAGCAGCCTCTTTAGGAGATTTGCCCGCTTTAATCTGATTCAGAAAATCCTCATATTTCTGCATTTCAGTTGGTGTGAGTCCCTGTTTAATGCGTGCCTTTTGATCGTTTACAGTCCATTGAGGTTTAGGTTTACTGGAACTGGGCTGCTGGTTAGAATTGTGCTGTTGGTTGGAACTGCGCCCTGGTTTACCAGCTACCAGGATGGAGGAATCGGTCGATAAAGTTTCAAACGTAGGCGCAACAGAGTTGGTAGCCTTTTGATAACTACTAAAGTTCTGGGGTGCGGCTAAAGAGGGACTAACCAATGGCATCGTTAGGGAAACAGCAGAGGCGATGATTGTGCCAAAAGCAGCCAGGGTTTTTGATTGAATCGAACGCATAATCTATTCTCCAAAGTTACTTGGGTTTGACTTGTGTCTACTTATCTCAGGTTGGTTAGGGGAGTTTTTACGCAAAAAGCTGGTGATTTTACAAAAGTTTATAAATATAGGATTCTTCTGCGAGCTACAATAATTTTGCAATTGCCACTCAAAAATAAAACAATCGCCGTTGACCAAAAGCTTTGGTTCAAAAGCGATTGTCATATCATAAATAGGGACGACAGCGCTGTCAGTTGCCAAGCCATGCCTGAGACATTGGATAGCAGTTTAAGGCTTTATTTGACCAAACTGACTTTTCAAACACCCTCTTGATTTGTCATGTATGACCGCCGACATCACGTATTTCAACTACGTGGTATTGACCATAGATAGAAAAAGTAACCCGATCGCCTCCACTTAACCTAATTTCGTAGAGATTGTCTACTCCTCGCAAACGTTTGACCGTCTCGCCAACTTGGTTTGCTGCTTCGTAAGGACTTAATCCCCTGTGACTAATCGCCGTCTTAAAATCTCTATATTTCCACAATGATGCTTGTGTGATTCGGCGAGTAAAACGTTCGTTGCTCAACTCTAAACGCCAACCACAGCTACAAACTGACTGCTGGCGATACACCGTTGTATGCCAATTACCATTCCACCACATGCTGTTCGCAGTACAAAGCTGAGGGCATACTGTTCGTGCATGACCGTTATTCCAGATTGGACCTGCGTTAAACTCCCGCCCAAAAGCTTTGCCAGAAAAGCCAACAACAGCAGAACTGCAAACAAGAAGTGAGCTAAGAGACAACAAGAATCTCTTTTTCATGAGTTGATTAAAATTAGTGGACATGACATTCTCCTTATCCGGTGAAAAGTCAGAAAAGTTATTTGAGTTTGACTTGTTTCTACTTCTCTCAGGTTGGCTCTCCAAGCTTTTACGCAAAAAGCGGCTGAATTTTACAAAACTTTACAAACAGGCGCGTTGTGTGCAAGACTGCTGCTCTCAGGGTCAGGAATCTAGCCAAAAGTAAATTTTTGTCAACAAAGCGACATTTTGCGTAGAATACAAGGATTAAAACTAAGATAGGTACAAGCAGAAGCGGCACAGACTTGTTCTACTGCTAAAGCACTTCTGTGGAAAAGCAGTTTGTCACTGGTTATTCGGTATCTCAGATGGATAATCTATCTCCAGATCAACTAGATAAGCGGCTGCTAGAGCTAGCTAAGTCAGCTCAACAACACCCATCAGGGAGTAAGGAGCGGCGCATCGCTTTAACTAAGCTAGTTGAAGAAATTAATCGACAATCTAATAGACTTACCCGTCCAAATAGCAATCGATACCCTGCAAATCTTTGTCCAGAAATTTTTGTTATAGCTTTACAAAAAATTTTGTTTTTTATCTATCAACCTGACAATAATATTGATGGTTACAATCCGCAAGAAGGTAAAGTAAGAACCTGGTTGAATGTAAAATTAGATAGGCGATTTTTTAAAGAGTCATATAATGAATTATTGGGAGTAAAAGTCGTGGCAGGACAATTTGTAACAATTCCTAATTTTTCAGATTTAGAGGATTCAGGTTTAAATATTCTCGAAAATATTCCATCACCTGACGAGTCAACATCCTTAACCCAATCTGAAATTATCAAAAAATGTATAGAAGAAGACCCAGAAGGTATTTTCCGAAACGAATGCATCGGTAATAATCCCAGGGCTAACTTTCGAGCTATAGCTTTGAAACGGTTTGAGGGAAACTCTTGGCAAGAAATTTCAGAAGAATTAGGTATTGATGCTCTTTCTACAACGAGTTCATTTTACTCTCGTTGTGTCAAAAAGTTTGCACCCAAAATCAAAGCTTACTTGCAGGAAAACGCTTAACTAAACAGGAGAAACCCAAAAATGAACAACATAGCAGACTCTCTAACATTCACCGTTCCTCTAGCACTGCCAGAACATTTGACAGCGCAACGGTTTTCTGAACAGCAAACTAATCCTCGGAAAATCAAACAAGTTTATCTCAACACCTTGGCTGTTTATGCGGTAGATTTTTACCTGCGTTGCCGGGGAATAGAGACAGATTTGTCAGCGAGCGATAGTTGGGATTTGGTGACGCAGACGCTGATGAATGTTGCTGATTTGGAAATTAAAAATCTCGGCAAGTTAGAATGCCGTCCTGTGTTACCAGACTCTCAATTTTGTCATATTCCGCTTGAAGTTTGGTCAGACAGAATTGGCTATGTAGCTGTAAAGTTGAGCGAATCGCTTAGAGAAGCAACGCTGCTGGGGTTTGTGGAAACCACAACTCAAGAGGAATTACCAGTCAGCGAATTGCGATCGCTCGAAGAGTTGGAAGATTTGCTTGCAGAACTAACAGCGAAAGTTACACCTCGTCAGACACAGGTCAATCAATTACTCCAGTGGTTTGATAATATTTTTGAACCAGGCTGGCAGGCAATAGAAGCTCTGATCGCTCCTCAAGAATTAAGCTTCGTTAGAAACCTAAAAGTGAGACGGGGAAAGGTGATCGATCTTGGAATAGAATTAGCAGGTCATCCCTTCATTTTGATTATCAATCTTTCGCGAGAAAGCGAAGATACTGTGGCAGTTAATTTGCAGGTGTATCCAACAGGAGAGAATAGTTATTTACCTCTAGGACTCAAACTGATTGTACTTGATGAGTCAGAGGAAATTTTCAAAGAAGTTACAGCCAGAACTGCTGATAAATTCATCCAATATCAGTTTGAGGCTGAACTGGGAGATCGATTTGGAGTGAAAGTAGATTGGCAGGGTGTTAGCATTACCGAAGAATTCGCTATCTCAGAGCTTGAACCACCGCCATCACCTTTGTTTATTGCGAATGATGAAACGTAAATCTTTTGATTTTTCGTTCATCAAACCGATTCATTAAGCCTTATTAAGAAAGGTGTAAGATGCGAGTCTCTTACCGGGGCGGTTTACGCTACCGTTACAATATTCTAACCCTTGAAAAATAAGGCTTTGAGCATTGTTTCTTAAGAATAATACTTAAGGGTGCTGGCAATGGGTAAGCTCATCGTACTGGAGATATATGGAGACTTTGAGCATGGATTTGCCGTAAATTTGGCAATTAAGGAAGACAACAAACACACCCCTACTTTAACGAGAAGCGGTAAGTTGCCCAGAAATCCAGATCTTCTCAATCAATATCGCCAATGGCAGTCGCTTTACCGCAACTTAGAGACGTTTTACCGTTCTCTCAAAGAAAAACCGGGACAGGTAACAAACTATTCTCAAAAACCTGAAGCTTTTGCAGCTTGTTCCCAGGCGGCTAAAGCGTTAGAAAAAAGCATGAATACCTGGCTGAAATTGGAAAATCGGTTTCGCGTTATTGAGGACGAATTGTGCCATCAACTGAATTCATCCAAAGATGTGCGAGTGGTGCTGCGAACTTACAACATTTGGCTGCGAAGACTACCTTGGCATCTGTGGGATTTGCCCCTGGAAACCCAACCAGAAATCATCTTCAGTGTACCTGAGTGTGAATTAGTTAAAAAACCAGCTTCACCTTCTGCTAAGGGAAAAGTTAAAATTTTGGCGATTTTTGGCCCTGGCATTAATCCCGAATCAGAGTGGCAAGCTTTGAAAAATTTAGCTCGACAAGCAAAAATAGAATTTCTGATGCAGCCTTCAGTAGAAGAGTTGAACGATCGGCTTTGGGAACAGGGATGGGACATTCTATTTTTTGCTGGACATAGTTTGACTCAACCCGATAGTCAACAGGGAATAATTCAGATTAATGAGGAATATTGGTTAACAATTGATGAATTAAAATACGCTCTGAAGAAAGCTGTAGAAAAAGGTTTACAGCTAGCGATTTTCAACTCTTGCGACGGGTTAGGATTAGCACAACAGCTAGCAGAAGAAGCGATATACTTGCCTTTTGTGATTGTGATGCGGGAACCTGTGCCTGATGAGGTCGCTCCCAAATTTTTTCGGTATTTTTTGGAGGAATATGCCAAGAGGGGAACTGCTTTAGACAGCGCTATACGCAATGCAAGGGAAAGATTACACGGTTTAGAGAAACAATATCCTTGTGCTAGCTGGTTACCTGCATTTTCTCAGAGTTCGGAAAAGGCACCGCTAACTTGGCAGCAATTGCTCAACAGAAACAGCCTGTTTTCACCGCCGTACAGATGGCGCATTCTCCGTACAGTGCTTGTTGCCAGTTTAGTGATAACCTGTTTGCTAATGGGGTCGGAGTGGCAAGAGAGGCTGCGAACATGGGAACTACCAGCTTATAACTCTTTAAAGCCGCTTCTGATTGGAGTGGGGAGTAAGCTAATTTTGATTTGGCCTTGGTGGCGTAATGCTCTTTGGATATGGGTTTGGTCATTAATAGGAGGTTTGCTTGCTTGGCAATCTAAATCGTTAGTAGACCTTGGTGCTTATGCGATCGCACTCGGTATTTTGTACGGACTCTATTTTGTCTTCTTGACGCAAGGCATTATGATACCGCTACTGGCTTCAGCGATAGCTTTATTAATTACTGGTACTTGTTTAACTTTATATATTATCTTTCAATGCCGAGTCTGAATTTCTCGTATATCTGTGAAGGGATACTGCCATTAAATATATTCCACAACTCTTGAGCAAAAAACTATCTTATATCATGTTAGTTTGATTACCCCTAATTAGGACTGACGCGGCGACACGGGGAAAGGGGGACGCTCTGAGTTTTAATTATGGGTGAGTTGCCTGACATCATATTAAGTCGAGTTTTAATCAGGGAAATCTCCCCAGTCAACGCCTCGCATTAACCAGGGATATATGACGTTAGGAACAGGACTTACGCACGAGGATGCCAGAAACCCGGTTTCGACCTTGATCTCTGGTTGCAAAACCAACGATTTTTCGGAGAAACCGGGAACTTGCGCGTAAGTCCTGAGGAATAGAGATATCTACCGTTTGGTGGTATAAGAACCCACTTGATCCGGTTCGCGATAACGCACGGGTTCTTGATTTTTGCGTCCTGCTAAACCAGCTAAACCAATTAAACCCAGTAAACCTAGCCAACCCCAATTAAAATCGTTGTCGTAGTTAACAGCATCAACGCCTTGGCGAGGAGTAGTCGTGTAAGTATCTCCTGGGGTAGTGGTGGTTTGAGCTTGTGCGGGTAAACTTAAAGGTGCAACAGCTAGAGCGGCAGCTAGAAGGCTAGCTTTAGCCATTTTGGTCAATTTCATAATCGTATTTTCCTTTGTCTTCTTGTTGCTACTTTATCGATTCACACCAGAAAATATCCTCAATCTCAGGCGGGAAATAAATGTTTTATTATCTGGCACTAAAGACATAGAAAAATTGGCAGTTCGGTCTATCTTTTTAAATAAAATATGGTTAACATAATATCAACCACAGGAATAGATGGTTTGAAAGTTAAAAGGTTACGCTAGCTGTTTAAAATTATAAAATTGTAAATTAAAACACAGATGAACGGGGTAAAATAGCCAGATTCATCTGAGGTTTTGAAGTTAGCTTGACCCCTCTCTCGCAGCGTGGGATGAATGACTCTGCAATTAAAGTAAAGCGCGTCCCCCGACTGCAAAGCAGCGTGCAAGAAAAAAGGAGCTTCGACAGCGCTTTAATTGCTAGGCCAGTATATCGGGATCTTGCGGCTCTTCCCAAGAAATATGCCTCGTGTTAGAGTGGTTAAGCAAGTACTCTAAATAGTCATGCTGAAAGCTGTAAAAGTCCGAATTTACCCAACAGATGCCCAGCAAGCTCACCTTGCCAGGGCGTTTGGTTGTGTACGTTGGGTCTTCAATCAGTCACTCGCTAAGATCTCTCAAACTTATAAAGAGACGGGTCGCGGTGTTTCAGCAATGGACATGAAGAAACAGATACCGATTTGGAAACAAGAGCATGAATGGCTCTCCCAGTGCTATTCCCAATGCTTGCAGCAATCTGTTTTGAATCTGGGAGCAGCCTTTGGTAACTTCTTTGATGGTCGTACAGGCTATCCCACATTCAAAAATCGACATGGAAGGCAATCGATTCAGTATCCCGCAAATGTCAAAATATTGAACGATCGCGAGATCAAGTTCCCAGGCTCACTGGGAACGGTGCAAGCTAAGATTCATCGCGATCGCATTGGGAAACTGAAAACCGTTACCGTGTCGAAAATGCCCGATGGTCGGTATTATGCTTCTCTGCTACTGGACGATGGTATAGAAAAACCCAAACCTAGTAGCGACGGTAAAGCGATTGGGATTGACTTGGGATTGATTGATTTTGCCGTGACTTCTGACGGTTCCAAATTCAACAATCCAAAGCACCTTAAGAAGTACAAACGTAATCTGAAACGGAAACAGCGTAAGTTATCGCGCAAAAAAGATAAAACTACTGAGGCGCGCCGTAAAGCAAGAATAGCACTGGCAAAAGTGCATTCTAAGATCTCAAGAGTGAGAGAAGACTTCCTTCACAAGCTATCCCGCAAGATAGTAAACGAGAACCAAGTGATTGTGGTAGAAGATCTGGTAGTAAAAAACATGGTGAAAAACCACAACCTGGCTAAATCAATTTCTGATGTGGGTTGGGGAATGTTTTGCACCATGCTCAAGTACAAAGCAGAACAAGAGGGCAAGATTTACCTTGAAGTTGGACGATTTTTCCCATCGTCCCATCTTTGCAATCAAACGTTGTTACCCATTCCAAAGATGGATCTTTCGATGCGTTCTTTCCTTTGTCCTCATTGCCACGATAGAGATGTAAACGCGGCAATTAATATCAGAAATGAAGGCTTGCGGATTTTGGCGTTGGGAACCAGCGCTCCTGCCCTTGGAGGCAATGTAAGACCAAAGAGGTTCGGACGTAAGTCTACGATCGCGGAGGCTGTTGCCGTTGAATTGGGAAGCCTACGCTGCCCTAACGGGTCAGCGTAGGTAGTTCACAGCATAATTAAACCCAGTCGCGCACCCAGGGTAACAGCTTCGGTGCGACTGGAAGCATTGAGTTTGCTCAAAATCGAAGCAACGTGGAATTTAACCGTATGTTCGGATATCCCCAGTCGTCGCGCAATCGTTTTATTTCCCATTCCTTCCGCTAGCATCCCCAAAACTTCGATTTCGCGGGGAGTGAGTGCTTGTAGCGGGGAAGCTGGTAAGGTGCGTGGGGTAGAGGGTAAAGTTGTTTGTAATGTTTCTACCGCATCGGGATGGAGTACAAAAAGTCCGGTAGCAGCAGCAGCAACGGCGGCGATAATTTCGCTTTTGGTTGCGGATCGGGGTAGAATTGCTCGCACGCCCAAGCGTAATGCTTGCGATGTCGAAGTTAGGGAATCGGTGAGGAGTGCGATCGCAGGTAAATCCTCGACATCCATCCCCAAAGCGAACAATTGTTTGAATACCGCTTCGTCTTCAACTCGATCCCAATCCAGGAGTACCACATCGGGCGCATGAGTTTCAATTTGCTGCTGTAGCGCAGTTGGCTGGGTTCCTACACTACCGACTAGGGTAAAATCTGCGTGAGAGAGGAGAATCGTTTCCAAACCAGCACGAGCGATCGCAGAATCCGCAGCAACCAAAACCCGCGTCACGCCGCCTCCGCCTCACTTGCGCCACCCACCATCACATCTGGGCAATAGATCTGTCCTTGGCGAATCAATTCCAGCGGTAGCACATCCCCTGGATTCATTTCCCAAAGCACCCTCACCAAATCATTCGGCGTCCTAAAATAGTCATTCCCAGCTTTAATTAACACATCAAATGGAGCAATCCCCGCCGCAAAAGCAGGACTATTTTTAGTTACCGCCAACACCAACAAACCCAAAATCCGCTGTCTACCTAAACGTACTAACACGGGTTGAGTAGTTACCCCAAGATAAGGACGCGGCGCGTTTTGTTTTTGCCAGAAACTTTCTACCCTATTACTAGGTATCGCCAGCGCCAAACCATTAGCAACCATACTATTAATACCGATAACACGTCCGCGTGCATCAGCCAAAGGTCCACCAGAATTGCCAGGATAAAGTCGGATATCAGCTTGTACCAAATCGGCGAATTTTAGACTTTGGATTCCCAGCAAACGATCCCCCTCCCGTCCCCCTTCAAAACCCTGCAAACGATCCCCCTCCCGTCCCCCTTCAAAAGGGGGAAAGCAGCGAGCCGATTTTGGATTAGAAGGTTGACCAACTGCGTGGATAATTCCAGTAGTAAATGCGCCGACTACACCCAAAGGGTTGCCAACAGCTAACACCAATTCCCCTACTCGTAAATTATCCGAATTAGCGATATTAGCGGCGTGCAAACTAGCAGCATTAACCTTAATAGCAGCCAGGTCCAGCATCGAATTTTTAGCAATAATTCCCCCTGTCAATACTCGCCCATCCCACAACTCAACAGTTGCACTTAAACCGCGAACAACGTGAGCATTGGTGATAATTAATCCATCAGCACGCCAGATCGTACCCGAGCCAACCCCATCACCTCCAGAACGCACTTGAACTGTAGAACATCTCAAACTTTCTGCGACAGAAGCCAACTCATCCGTTAAAGACAAATTAAGACCAGCCATAACCAATCCTAAAATTAAACAAGCCAAACGCTAAAAAAAATCCGTACATCCGTGTCAAAATCCGTGTCGTCATTCTTGTCGCACTCGTTCACCAACAGTTATGCCCAACTCAACCAAAATCCCACCGCGAATAACCCGCGCCTGCATAGTTTTGCCGACACTATCCGAACCAAGCATTGCTAAAACATCATAGGTATCGTTAATCGGATTATCGTCGAGCGATACAATAACATCGCCAAGCAACATGCCAGCTTTATCCGCGGGACCATTCGGTTCGATATTGACAGCGATCGCACCCCCACCAGACGACAAATTTAGCTGCTTTATCAGCACATCTGGCAAGCGCACGGGTTGCATACCCACACCCAAATATCCCCGTTTAATATGTCCCGCTTCTAACAATTGATTCACCACCCGGTTGACGGTAGAAACCGGAATAGTGACATCGCTGCGACGGGATAAACCGGCGGTATTGATACCCACAACGCATCCAGAAGAATCGACTAACGGCCCTCCATCCATACCGGGGTATAAAGTTAGATCGGGTAATAATAATTGGTCGATTTGACCGCCGCGCCAAGTGCGCCAAGCGCCGCCTTTGGCGCTGACTACGCCCCAACTGGCGGTTAAAGAGCGATCGCTTGACCTCCCCAACGCCAGCACTATGTTACCCACTTTAAGCGAGTCCACATCGCCGATCGCAGCAGTAGGGAAATCTATTTCCTCTAACTTCAATACTGCCAAATCCGTACTCGTATCCCTTCCTGCTAAAGTAGCGGTAACCGTGCGATTATCGGGCAAAATAACGGTAATTTCATCATCGCGTCTAATAGTATGGTCAGCAGTAACAATGAAACCAGATCGCCAGTGGACGCCGCTAGAAGTCATCCGCTGTCTAGCATTAATACCAACAACCGCCCCACCTGCGCGTTCAACCGCATCGGCTAAATTATTAGACAATGTAACTATTGCGTTAGATTGATCGGCAGACATTTAACAACTCCATTTGGTAATCGGTAATGGGTAATCGGTATGAACAATTACCAATTACCAATTCCCTACTGTCCTAAGAATGCCGTATTCTCACAGGTAGCGACATCGGTAAAATGGGCAGAAGCATACCTAGAAAAATGGCTAGGGACATTGCTGGACTCACTGTTTACAGCGGCTTGCAGCCGCGTGAGGTATAGCGTTTTCGCGCCTTTTGTGTAGCGGCACCCATAAGGGTGCCGCTACACAAACCAAGGTGTACCTCATCCGAATGAAATCCGCTATAGGCGTAGGTGGTAAAATCTAGCTGCTTTTCTGGAATTGAACGGTGGCAAAATGTAGCTTAATAACTACCACTAAACTTAATGGGAGAGTTAACGCGATGTCACCTGAAATTGAAACCGCCAGACTCAAATTTCGCCCATTTACCCTAGATGATGTGGATGCGCTGCATCAAATGTGGATTCATCCCGATGTGCGTAAATATCTTTGCGATGACAAAGTAATCCCCAGAGAGGAAGTCGCTTCCCTGATTGAAAAAAGTATCGCTTCCTTCCAGACTAATAATTTTGGTGTTTGGGGAGTTTTTCTGCGCGAACAACAAATACTAATAGGTTTCGGAGGCTTTTGGTATTTTCACACGCCGCCAGAATTGGAAATGATTTATGGAGTTGCACCCGAATATTGGAATCGGGGATATGCTACAGAAATTGCCAAAGCCACGATAAAGTACGGTTTTGAACAACTGGGTTTCGATCGCATTGTGGCAAATGCAGATGCGCCTAACCTCGCCTCGTTGCGCGTGATGCAGAAAGCGGGGATGAAGTTTGAGAAGCAAGCAAACATTAACAATCTAGACTTAGTTTTTTATTCAATATCGCGCGCTGAATGGGAGTGATTTATGAAACTGCATCGGTTTGAAGACGCGAGTCAATTTTACCAACAAGTTAAAGACTATCTGCTAAACTACGAAGCCCATCACTGCTTGCTGTTTGGCATCATAGATACTTTAATTAACTATCCGCAAATATCCGACAAAAACCCCTATTTAGCATCCGTAGAAGATGGGGGAAAGGTGGTAGCAGTTGCAGTTAAAACAGCACCGTATGCGGCGGTACTATCAAAGGTAGAGGATTTTGCTGCATTGGAAGCGATCGCATCCAACTTACACGCGCAAAAAGAACCGCTTCCCGGCGTCAATGCTTTGACAGATGAAGCACTTGCATTTGCTCAAACCTGGCAGAAACTAACAGGTGAATCTTATGAGATAGAAATGCAAATGCGAATTCATCAGCTGCAAACCGTCGAACCAATTGCCAAATCAAGCGGTTATTTGCGATTGGCTCTTGAGAGCGAGCGCAACTTATTACTAGAATGGTATAAAGCCTTTGAACTCGACGCACTAGGAGAGAATCAGGAAGAGATCGATCGCATCGTCGATTATCACATCAAACACAATCGAGCCTATATTTGGGAAGATAAAATTTCCGTATCAATGGTTTTTTATGGAGGTTCAACACCCAACGGAAAGCGCATCACGGCGGTATATACTCCACCCGAATACCGCCAAAAAGGTTATGCTACTTCCTGCGTCGCCGCCCTCAGTCAAAACCTGCTCGATAGCGGTTGCAAATACTGCTTTCTCTATACAGATTTAGCCAATCCCACTTCCAATCACATCTATCATACCATTGGTTATCGACCCGTCAGCGATTGGAGCAACTATTCATTTATCAAGCATTAAGTAAAGGCGGGTTTTACAGACATTTTAGATAAACCCGCCCCCAGCTCAATCCAAAATCTAAAAACCTATGAACCCCGAAGCAAATTCCATACCTGTTCGTCAGTAAAATCCGGATCAACATTAAACGCCCCTGCTGCCAACACCAGAGGATTGTGAGTAGAAGCAATCCCAATAGTCAAAATACCCGCACCCACAGCACAACGAATTCCCGATGGAGAATCCTCAAAAACCAACCCTTGCTCTGGAGCAATATCTAACAAAAGTCCAGGACTTCTGATTTTGGAATTATTGCTAGCGGCTAATAGCGTTCCCAGGCTCTGCCTTGGTCACGAGGCTAATGGCGAGATTGGTAAAAATCCTATATTAGCAGTTAGCAATTAGCAATTAGCACCGCCCTTGTTTATAACTAGCAACTTGCCGCCTAACGAGACTCCGGTCAGCTTGTGGGACACTTGGGATTTCAGAGGACTTTGGAGTCATCCGGTAGTGAGTTCTCAGGCATTGCCACCTAATAACTTGCCACTATCCTACCCTGTGTCGTGGCAAGTCCACCCCCGGTAGCCAAATTACTGGGGATTCTGTATAAGAATCTACCGTTTGGCTCTTTCCCACGATTCGATTGTGATGTTTTCTTAAAAGAAGACTTCAAAAATGGAGCTTGTATGACTGACGATAAGCGCGGGCAATTACTAATCATCGGCGGTGCAGAAGAAAAAGAAGGCGAATGCAGAATCCTGCGGGAATTCGTGCGACGCGCCGGAGGTACCAAAGCTCGCATTGCAATTATGACAGCTGCCACCAGCTTGCCCAGAGAAGTAGGAGACGACTACACCAGAATCTTTGAGCGTCTGGGGGCCGAAGAGGTTAAAGTAATTGACACCGAATATCGAGAAGATGCAGATAAACCAGACTACTTAGAATTGATTGAACAAGCAACTGGCGTATTTTTTACTGGAGGAGATCAAGCTCGCATCATCAGCTTAATTAAAGACACCAAACTCGATACAGCAATTCACAGGCGTTACGCTGAAGGAATTGTAGTCGCAGGCACAAGCGCCGGTGCTGCCATGATGCCAGATGTAATGATTATTGAAGGAGACTCCGAGACAAATCCTCGCGCTGATACTGTGGCAATGGGTCCTGGTATGGGCTTCCTTCCGGGAATTGTAGTCGATCAGCATTTCTCCCAGCGCGGACGTCTGGGACGCTTAATTGCAGCCTTGGTACAGCAACCAGCCGTCTTGGGAATCGGTATTGACGAAAATACAGCCGTAGCAGTCAAGGGCAACAAATTTGAAGTCATTGGGGCTGGCTCTGTTACCGTTGTTGATGACTCGGAAATCACCCATAGCAACGCCGATGATGTCTTGAAAGACGAACCGATGGCAATTTGCGGCGCGAGGCTTCATATTCTTCCCCACGGCTATGGATTTGACCTAGAAAAGCGCAAGGCTATCCTTGATAGAGTTGCTGCCCCAGTTGCCTAAATCGCAAAGGTGCTAATAGCTAATGGCTCCAAAAACCATTAGCTATTAACTCAAGTTGCTAGTTATCTCTCTCACAGCGGCTAATGGCTAATGGCTAATGGCGAGATTGGTAAAAATCCTATATTAGCAATTAGCAATTAGCAAGCTTGCAACGCGCTTGTTTATAACTAGCAACTTGCGTTATTAGCTCGAGTCACCAAAACCGCAATCTAATCCCCAAATCTTGCTTAAATATATCGACATTTCCCGCCGAAACAATCAGCAATTGAGCAACCATACAAGTATATTCCGTATCATCCAAAATCATCCCTCTACCAAACAAAAATTGAGATTGATTCAAATGCGGATAAAGACGAACTAGCCGACGCTTACTTAACCCTTCATAAAACAATCCAAAACCATCACCCACAGCAGTTCCAACCAAACAGCCAACAATTGACTCACAAGTTCGAGATCGCATTTAAACATCAAAAAATCTCTCTCTACTCTCCTCTCTGCGTCCTCTGCGTCTCTGTGGTTCAATTAAAAAGAAAATTTTTGTAAAGTCAGAAACTTTTGACAAATCAGATCTGTCTGACTGCCTACATCCTTAAAAAACTTATCCTATGGTTGAAATAGCCCAAGGTATTCCAGGGTTACCCGATCTTACCCAACCAACCCAATTAATTGAATTTGGCAAACAGCTACTTCGTACATTCCTAATTTTAACTGGTTTAGTAGGAGTACTAGGAATAGCGATCGCTCTCCTAAGTTTCTCCCTCCGCCGCGACGAACCCGAACAAGCCATTTTCATCGGCGAATGGCTCTTCCGCTACTCAGTATTGCTACGAGGATTGCAACATACAGCCTTAATTTTAATCCTCTTAGTGGGCGGATTTTTTCTCTGCTCAACCTTAAGCACTCGCTACCACTTTTGGGAACAAGCACGAGTAGCTAAAGTCGCCGAAACTGTCGCCGGAGAACGTTTAGAACAACCAGCACCCCAATTGCGCTACGTTATTAGCGCGCCCTATACTTACAATACTCAAGTAGGTGACAGGCTTGTCCGAGTCCAGGAAAAGCGAGCAATTAATCGCTTTCTCGCACTCACCGGATCGCAAATTGAGGTTAAAATTGACCAATTCCCAGACCCCCAAAAGCAGGGTCGAGCAATTTATCTTTTAGATTTTAGCGCTGACTATCAAGCAACGAATCGTCTAAACCAAGCTGAGAATTTTTTCTTTGAAATTTCCCCACCCAACGGTTACTCTCTATTACAAAATTTTAAGGTAGAGCGAAACGGTACAAGACTGCAACCCAAAAATCCAGGGGAATATAGCTTTCCTTTCCGCCTCCAACCTAACGAAAAAACTCGCTTTAGAGTCACCTATAAAGCTCAAGGCGCGCCGCGTTGGGTTTATAATGCTAGCGGGCAACTACTTTCCAATTTTCGCCTCAGCGTACTGGCTAATTTCCCCGCAGCCGATTTTGCTAGCGGTATCGTTCCTACTGAGAGCAAAGAAGAAGCAAAAGGCACACGCTTTACCTGGGTATTTGACGATAATGTTTCCGTCCTCAACCCCTTCGGAGTATTTACAGCGATTAAACCGGCTCAGAATACGGGTATTTTACCCCGCTTGCTGATACTGGCTCCAGCTTTATTCCTGTGGTGGTTATTGTTACTGTACTTATCCCTACCGATGAGTTTACGAGATGTCGCGATCGCTGGCGCTACCTTCTTCGCCTGCATCCTGGCTTTAACATATCTCAGCCGCTTTGTCAATGCCCAAATAGCGTGGACAGGTATTTCCCTTGTCCTGCTAGCCCTAGCCTGGGGATTGGGGTCAAATCGTCGCGTCCACCTCGCCGCCGTTATTTGTAGCATTGCCGGGGCAATTTTGCCCGTTTTAGGGCTATTAGTCGCCTACAGCGGTCTAACTCTTAGCCTAGCGGGGCTGCTTTCGGTCATATGGCTCGCCGTTCGTCACTGGTATAATTTATATCCTTTAACTTCAGGATATTCAATTACTCGATCCGAGTAAGGGCGAGAGGTAGATTGGCAAAATCATTACCAATTACCAATTACCCTCGTTCCCTGGCTCCTGCCTGGAAACGCCATTAGCTACTTTTCAGCGTATCTTTTAGCACAGTCCGAGCCGCCAGATGATTGCGCGTGGAAGTGAGAATTTCCGCTTCCCGCTCCAGTCGCGCCGCAGTATCTTGCATTTCTAGCATTGCCTGTTGCTCTAATGCCACGCCAGCGAGATTGCTGGCGACCCAGTAAGATAATTCTCTAGGCAGACTGGGGATATCATCGGGTAATTCGATATTTTGCTCGGTCAACTTAGCCGAAAGACGTACCACATCCCGCAGCAGTTGTTCTACTTCCGCTGCTAAAGGAACCAAGTTCTTCTGTGGCGGCGTATCTTCGAGCCATTCCACCAAGCCGACTCGGTAAGGTTTTTCTCGGACATACTCCAGGACGCGGAACCGCTGCTGTCCTAAGGTTAATATCTTCATGCGATCGTCTGGGAGACGCTGGTATCTAATAATTTCGGCACAGCACCCCACATCGGCGGGTTGTCCCTTAACCTGATCCCACAGCAGAATCCCGAAGCGGCGATCGCTTTCCAGAATCGTGTTCATCAAGATTCTGTAACGAAACTCAAAAATGTGTAGAGGCAGCGGTCTACCTGGAAATAAAACTACTTCCGGCAACGGGAACAGAGGAAGCTCTCTAACAGCAATTGAGGAAGAGGATGCCATAGTACAGAAAGTAAAGGCGCTTATTTACTTACTTTAACGGATCTGCTCCTAAAAAAGGTAATAAAGTAACCAGCCCTTGAGCATTAGCACTCAAGGGCTACCCTTGCCAACTTGCCAGTTTTGCTTACAGCTTCACTTCAATATCTACGCCAGCTGGCAGGTCGAGCTTCATCAAAGCATCAATCGTTTTAGAAGAAGGCTGGTAAATATCAATAATGCGGCGATGGGTGCGCGTTTCAAAATGTTCCCGCGAATCTTTATCAACGTGGGGCGAGCGCAGCACGCAGTAAATACGGCGTTTAGTCGGCAGGGGAATCGGGCCGATTGCTGTAGCGTTTGTCCGATTTGCCGTATCTACAATCTTTTCACAAGATGTATCTAGCAAGCGCCGGTCGAAAGCCTTGAGTCGAATGCGAATTTTTTGCTGTTGAATCGTTGCCATTTTCAGTTTTCCAGGTTCGGTTGAAAACGATTATTTTTGTTTTTCCAGAAGCCATAGCAGAAAAGCACCCTTCCCAAACGGTTAGTTGCCTTTCTGCTCTTAGATTAAAAACGAAAGTGTCTACTTGAGGATCTTCGAGACGACACCTGCACCGATGGTGCGACCGCCTTCGCGAATAGCAAAGCGCATACCTTGCTCAATGGCGATCGCGTTGATTAACTGCACAGTCATTTTAATCCGGTCACCGGGCATCACCATTTCGGCTTCGCTCCCACTATCTGACGTGAATGCTGATATCGTTCCGGTTACGTCGGTTGTCCGCACGTAGAACTGAGGACGGTACCCAGGGAAGAAAGGAGTCTTGCGACCGCCTTCTTTTTCGGTCAAAACGTACACTTCACCTTCAAATTCAGTGTGAGGCGTGATCGAACCCGGCTTGGCAATCACCATCCCGCGCTCGATGTCGGCCTTTTGGATACCCCGCAGCAGGATACCGGCGTTGTCACCAGCCATCCCTTCCTCAAGGCTCTTCTTAAACATCTCGATCCCAGTAACGGTGGTGCTACGGGTAGCTTTAATGCCGACCAGTTCCACGTTGTCACCGATTTTAACCTTACCCCGCTCAATCCGACCTGTAGCTACAGTTCCACGACCTGTGATAGAGAACACGTCTTCTACAGCCATCAGGAACGGTTTATCAATATCCCGTTCGGGAGTTGGGATATAAGCATCTACAGCGTCCATTAACGCGTAGATTTTATCTACCCACTTATTCTCACCCCGTGCTGTCTTGGGATTAGCAACCATTGCTTCCAGCGCTTGCAGACCAGAGCCGATCACAACTGGAATATCATCCCCAGGGAATTGGTAGCTAGACAGTAACTCACGGACTTCCAATTCTACCAGTTCCAGGAGTTCTGCGTCATCCACCATGTCTTCTTTATTTAAGAAGACCACCAGACTGGGAACACCTACCTGTCTTGCCAAGAGGATGTGTTCGCGGGTTTGAGGCATAGGACCATCAGCCGCAGAAACTACCAGAATAGCACCGTCCATTTGAGCAGCACCCGTGATCATGTTCTTCACATAGTCCGCGTGCCCGGGGCAATCCACGTGAGCATAGTGCCGTTTTGCGGTTTCATACTCTACGTGAGCGGTGTTGATGGTAATACCCCGTGCCTTTTCTTCTGGCGCCGCATCAATTTCATCGTATTTTTTTGCCTGCGCCTGACCAAGAGCTGCCAAGGTCATGGTGATGGCTGCTGTTAAGGTTGTTTTACCGTGGTCAACGTGACCAATAGTACCGATGTTGACGTGGGGTTTATTCCGTTCAAACTTTGCGCGTGCCATGAATGCTAATTTCCTTTACTAACTAAGAGTTCCCTTTGCTCTTGGCGATGATGGCTTCAGCCACGTTCTTAGGCACTTCATCGTAGTGGCTGAACTCCATCGAGAAGATGCCTCGGCCTTGGGTCATAGACCGGATATCTGTAGCATATCCAAACATCTCTGCCAGTGGGACTTTAGTGGTCACCTTAGCCAGACCCTGTTCGACTTCTTGAGCTTCGATTTGACCCCTACGGGAAATCAGGTTTCCCATTACAGTCCCCAGGTATGCTTCCGGTACTTCCACCTCAACTTTCATCATAGGCTCCAACAGTACCGGCGAAGCCTTATTGACTGCCTCTTTAATTGCCATTGAGCCAGCAATCTTAAAGGCCATTTCTGACGAGTCTACTTCGTGGTATGAGCCATCCACCAAGGTTGCTTTCAGGTCAATTACCGGATATCCAGCCAAAATACCGGATTCGCAGGTTTCCTTGATCCCTTGCTCTATGGGTCCTATGTATTCTTTAGGTACAGTACCCCCAACGATCTTGGAGACGAATTCAAAGCCGCTACCGGGATCTCCTGGTGCCACTTCGATCACGGCGTGACCGTACTGACCTTTACCACCGCTCTGGCGGATAAATTTCCCTTCTGCTCTCACCGCTTTGCGGATTGTTTCGCGGTAAGCCACCTGCGGCGCACCGACGTTTGCTTCTACCTTGAACTCCCGCAGCATCCGGTCAACTAGGATTTCCAGGTGCAACTCGCCCATCCCGGCAATCACCGTTTGGTTGGTTTCCTGGTCGATATTGACTCTGAAGGTGGGGTCTTCTTCCGACAGGGATTGGAGTGCTTTGGATAGCTTCTCCATATCCTGTTTGGTCTTTGGTTCCACCGCCACCGATATCACTGGTTCGGGGATGAACAGGGACTCCAGAATCACTGGCGAGCCTTCTTCGCAGATCGTATCGCCGGTAAAGGTGTCTTTCAGCCCCAAAATCGCACCCAGATCTCCCGCTCGCAGTTCTTCAACTTCGATCCGTTCATCTGCTTTTAATACGATCAGGCGGGATACCCGTTCCTTCTTACCCTTGGTGGCGTTCAGGACGTAGCTGCCTTTCTTGAGTACGCCCGAGTAAACGCGAATAAAGGTGAGGCGACCGTAGGGGTCTGCCATAATCTTGAAGGCCAACGCTGACAGTGGTTCTTCGTCGGAGGCTCTCCGCTCTACCTCAGCGCCATCTGGCTTGGTTCCCTTAATCGCCGGAATGTCAATTGGGGCGGGTAGGTAATCGATCACCGCATCCAACAGCGGCTGTACGCCTTTATTCTTAAAGGCCGACCCGCACAGCATCGGAACGATCGTGCCATCGATCGTGCCTTTGCGTAGGGCTTGCTTGATTTCCTCTTCAGTAAATTCTTCGCCTTCGAGATATTTTTCCGTCAAGACATCATCGGTTTCGGCTACTGCTTCCACCAGCTTGAGGCGAAACTCTTCTGCTTTTGCTTGCAGATCGGCTGGAATATCTGTTTCTGTGATTTCTTTGCCGACATCGTCTTTATAGATCAGGGCACGCATCCGCACCAAGTCTACAATTCCCTGGAAGTCGCTTTCCGCTCCAATCGGAAGTTGAATTGGTACTGCGTTGGCTCTCATGCGATCGCGGATCTGGTCGTAAACTTTATAAAAGTTTGCCCCAGTCCGATCCATCTTGTTAACAAAGGCGAACCGAGGCACGTTATACCGATCTGCCTGCCGCCATACTGTCTCAGACTGAGGCTGTACCCCGCCCACCGAGCAGAATACAGCAATTACTCCATCCAAAACCCGCATGGAACGTTCGACTTCAATCGTGAAGTCAACGTGTCCCGGTGTGTCAATAATGTTAATTTGATGGTCTTTCCAGCTGGTGCTGATAGCGGCAGCAGTAATCGTTATTCCTCGCTCCCGCTCTTGTTCCATCCAATCCGTTACTGTGGTTCCTTCATGGACTTCTCCAATCTTGTGAACCAGCCCGGAATAGAATAGAATCCGTTCAGTTGTCGTTGTCTTGCCCGCATCAATGTGGGCGGCAATCCCGATATTGCGTGTTCTTTCAAGCGGGACGGTACGTGCCACGGCTACCTCCTTGGTTAATGCCGCAGTATTGATTTCCTTACTCTCTGTTAAGATTCTATACTTTTTGTGGTCAAGCGGGTTGCCCAAATGCTAATAGCGATAGTGAGCAAAAGCTTTGTTCGCTTCAGCCATCCGGTGGGTTTCTTCCCGCTTGCGAATCGAACTGCCGGTTTGGTTAGCCGCATCCATCAACTCGTTTGCCAATTTCATCGCCATTGAGCGACCCGACCTGGCTCTGGAGTATTGAATCAGCCAGCGCAGTGCCAGGGCTGCACCCCGGTCTGGGCGTACTTCCATCGGCACTTGATATGTAGCGCCACCCACCCGGCGGGCTTTTACTTCCACCAGAGGCGTGGCGTTGCGGACAGCCTGCTCAAACGTTTCTAATGGATCTGAGCCTGTCCGTTCCTCGATAATTTTCATGGCATTGTAAATCACCCTTAATGCCAGTGACTTTTTGCCGTGCCGCATTACCCGTCGCACTAGCATGTTAACTAGACGACTGTTATAGACCGAATCTGGCGGTACGGGACGTTTTTGAGCAACAGTACGACGAGACATATTAAGCCTTCAACAGGAACTTGTTTTTTTTGGCATCAGACTTATATAAAATCCTGTTGCCTATGACTTAGGCACTCCCAAGTTGATTCCGAGCGCAGGCATTGCGCCCAGCAGAATTCAATTTTACAGTCATTTTTGTTAAGACCGTCTCATCTGCTTGGGATGACAGGAATTATTTTTTCTTAGGACGCTTCGTGCCGTACTTAGAACGACCCTGCTTGCGATCCTTGACTCCTGCTGTATCCAAAGTGCCGCGAATAATATGGTATCTGACACCGGGTAAGTCTTTCACCCGACCACCCCGAATCATTACAACCGAGTGTTCTTGCAAATTATGACCAATTCCCGGAATGTACGCCGTTACCTCAAACCCAGATGTGAGGCGCACCCTAGCTACTTTCCGCAGCGCTGAGTTCGGTTTTTTCGGCGTCGTTGTGTAAACTCTTGTACAAACACCACGGCGTTGCGGGCAACTCTTCAACGCTGGCGATTTTGTTTTCTTCTCTATTTTCTGACGTTCAGCACGAATCAATTGCTGGATGGTGGGCATGACCTCTATATCTACAGTTTTTAGCTGTTTTAATTTACCACAAACATTGAATATATCAATTTTGTTAGATTTTTGTCAAGGCAAGGGGGTGGAAAGCCAAGCCAGGAGTTAGGCAAAGAAACTAAGGTGATATGAAAAATCGGGGCTGGGAAACTCCAGCTCGCCGTCAGAAACTAAGGTGATAGGAAAAATCGGGGCTGGGAAACTCCAGCTCGCCGCCAGAAACTAAGGTGATAGGAAAAATCGGGGCTGGGAAACTCCAGCTCGCCGCCAGAAACCGGGTTTCTAAGCTCGTAGTGCGTCAGTCCTGCAAGCAAAAAACCACGCGCAGAGCGCTCGCGTGGCAGTTCAATATTTGCTGCGGCATCTTAACCCTGTATGGAAAAGGAATTACCGCAGCCACAGCTAGTCTTGGCATTGGGGTTATGAAAGCGAAAACCGCCACCCATCATATCTTCCGAGTAATCCAGAGTCAGGCCGTCGATATAGTTGATCTGCTGTTGTGCTACGACCACAGAGAGGCCGTTACAATCGTAAACTCGATCCCCTGGCGCTGGCGTCTCGTCAAATTCCAGGGTGTAGACCATCTCAGCGCAGCCGCCTGGTTGTACCCCCAGGCGAAATAGTGCATTTGGCTTTTGGTGTTTAGACCTGAGACGTTTGATTTCACTGGCGGCTGCTGGACTGAGATTAATCATAAAACTTTACTTTTTGGTGCGGGCGTAGTCGTCTTGAAAGCGCACAATATCATCTTCTCCCAGATATTCTCCATTTTGTACCTCAATTAAAACCAGAGGAATTACACCAGGATTTTCCAGACGGTGGTTGGTGCATTGGGGTACGTAGGTAGACTGATTGCTGCCCAGCATGATTTCTTCTTCGCCGCAAGTTACCTTAGCCGTACCCGAAACTACGATCCAGTGTTCGCTACGGTGGTGGTGCATTTGCAGGCTGAGGCGGTGACCAGGCTTGACTTCAATCCGCTTAATTTTATATCCTCGCCCTTCTTCAAGAATTGTAAAAGAACCCCAAGGCCGCAGTTCTGTGGCGGCAACTGCGTTTGTAGCAGCAGATGTGGGTAGGGCAACTGCGGATACGTGAGAGATTTCTTGAAGCTGAGCCATATATTTTCTCCTAATTACTGGGATCAGAGTTAGTTTTGTGAAGATCTATGAAATACAAGCGCCGCTCGGTTGCGTTGAACCTAGATACTTTTCAAACCCACAGCTAAACATAGCAAATACCATCCAGCGGCTGTCATCAGTAATCCTGCTAATTGAGCTGATTTACATCAAGTCTTTACATGGGACTTAGCAGCTTTAAAGGGGCTTTAACAACATGGGGAAGATGGGGAGATGGGGACTCCAGGCGATGGGGAGCTCCAGGCGATGGGGAGAATGTACATTCTAATTCCCCTTTTGCCCCTCTGCTCCTGGGCCCCTTTTGCCCCTCATCTCCCTTATCTCATAGCCGGGGATTGAGGAAAATGCCGATGCCGTTGTGAACGCGAGCGGCAGTGCCGGGAGGGCGATTGAGCAGTTGACCGCCCAGGTAAAGGCTGGTAGAACTGCCGCCGTCTAAATTAAGTGCATCAACGGCTCCCATTTGTTGTACGATCTGAGCGATTTCACGTAAGGTTGGTCCCGTGCCACCGGTACGATTACCGACGGTGACTATGAGTAGGGTGTTGCTGGCGGTGATAGCGATCGCACTCCGAACGGCAGATTCTGCAACAAAGGAATCGCGGAATTGTTCGGCTTTGGCGTCGAGAACAATTTGACGATTTTGCAGCAAAACCGGCCCTGCTCCTAAAATTTGGGAATAACGGACGAATTCGGCAGGGACGGGAACGCTTTCGTAGCGGACTGTCGTACCAACGGCAAGCTTATCGGCTAATTCTGGTTTGGCACGGATAACGAGCAGGTAGCCGTCAGGTGGAATGGGAAAGGGTGTTTGTCCCGCTGAACCTGCGGGTGATTGACTGATAACCTGGTTATTCCCGATTGCGACTATGGTTTCGTTATCGCTGAGGGGGGTGTAGGTAGTTCCCCACTCTTTTGTGTGGAGGGCAATTCCTGGCTGGATGTAGCCGCTGTTAACCGCTGTGACGGGCAAACGCTCTCCACCTGATGTAACGATCGTGTTCTCAACACTTAGATGTCCGATTTTGACTTCGCCGAAGTCGTTCCAACCGATCGCTCCCCGGTTGAGAATAGGACTGGATAACCACCTACCATCCCGCCTGATTGCGCCCAAAGGCAACTGAGTATTGCGATTAAAAAAACCCGCGTTAATCGCCGCCGCGACTTGCCACTGCTGCGCTGTCTGAATTAAAGGGGCAATCCCCACTAACGTACTAGGATTGCTCCAGATAGGCTTGATCGTCAATCCAGGCTGACGCGGATTGATTTCCAACCAAACTACCGGAAAACGGGAAGCAACCTGTTTCTCAGATGAAGCATCTTTAATTTCGATATACTGCTGCCTGTAGCGCAATCCCGTTGCCCAGACAATATCTCGCTCTACCATAGTCTCTGGTTGAAAATCGATGACGAGGCGGTAGGGATTGGATAAACTCCAAACGCGAGGACGCAAACCACTGGGAATGTTGGTTCTAATTGTCGTTTGGTTAGAAGTGCTTTCCAGATTAATTGGGCATGGCGTCTGGGGAATTGGACATAGTTCGGCGGCAGGGGGAGGGGGCAGAAGTTGGTCTGGCTGCGTTTGTACTGTGTCTGCTATACCAGATTCTATGCTGGGCGTCCCATTTCCCGGCACGGTTCTCTGTAGTATTGCTGGGTCAGTTGCCGCATCGATGGTAACTTTTATGACATTGCCTTCTTGGCTCACTTGCCAAGGGGTGGGACGGTCTAGATCAAAGACAATGGGTAGGCTAGAGGAGGCGGGGGAGTTTTGACGCCAAAGTCGCTGTTCCTGTCGCATGTCTTGTAATTTGGCGGGAGGCAAGTTAATTCGCAGCGTTGTCCCATCGGCTTGCAACTGCCAACCCATCGCTGTCGCTAAATCGGTAATATCTAAATAGCGGTACTGACTGGTTAACCAGGTTGCTAAAATCAGCGGCTGGGTTTGAGGCTGGGAAAACCACTGTACCGGCTGTGCTGTTGTATTCCAAGTACTCAGTAACTCAGCTCCGATTGTCCGCATTAAGCCGGTATCGCTAATCCCAGTGCGGATAGTTTTATCGCTGACACTTAGTTGCCGCTGACTCCAAGCTACGGGTAAAATTCGCCCATTTACAGCGATTTGGTTCCCCTGTCTTAAATTCCTCTGGAAAGAAGTGTCGTTGGGTACCGATACTGGGAGTTGTTGGCTTAGTACAGTCATCGGTTTGGCTGGCACTAGCTGCTGTGGGATGGCTACAGAGGTAGAAAGGCTAGCAATGGCATTTTGACCCAACCACAGCGACGTGGCGATGATAGGTACGATTGACAGGGTGAGATACAATTGATGTTTACGACCTGGCATAGGAAGGATAAATACTTGGAAGGCCAGCGAGGTGCTGTGGTAGCGTTCCCGCCTGCGCCCGTCTTTGGTCAGATTAGCCCCCACATAATATCAAGAACTAATGACTTGAGCGTGGTAATCCTTTCCTCCCCGCCCTCATAATATAAGGTGTAAGACCCCACAAATAACCAAGTTGCTTTAAACTAACCTTCAAGAAGCGCGATCGCCAGGAAATATTGGCAACTTTTCTTGGGCTTCGGTTTAACCCATTGTTAACCGATAGGTGCCTCTAGGGGATTGTTAGATACGAGTTTTTTAGATAGAATCTTTATCCCGCCCTCTGAGCAGTCGAAATGCGTATATTTAACGTTGGATTTCCAGGGTTTATTGACCCTATTAAGCCAGGGTCTACTTTTGGCAAAAGGTTTTTCCAGCTGCCGACACCAGACGCATAGGTAATAAAAGAAACTGAGCGTTTCACCTTCACAATCGAGTTGTATAAGCATCTGAAGGTGTCAGGCAGTATAGGTGTCAGTTGGAGTAAGGGCTGGATTGGTCGAGGGAACTGGCTTTAAGTTCGCGACAAAATCAGAATTTTTACGCAGGCGAACTTGTTGTGGTAAGCACAAGCCACTACATGCGGGGCAAGGTTCGATCAATAAATCTACATCAGGATAAACGAGGAAACAGTTGCATGAGTCATCCGATGAATCACACGAGCGTCGATAATAACCAACAACAGGCGGGATATGCAGGCCAACGCTGGTTGGTAGAGGAACGCGATGCCTGCGGTGTCGGCTTTATCGCCACCCTTGAATCTGCCCCCACCCATGAAATTGTGACAAAGGCTTTGTCTGCACTGACTTGTTTGGAACACCGGGGCGGGTGCAGTGCTGACCAAGATTCCGGTGATGGTTCTGGTTTAATGACCGCCATTCCTTGGGAAATACTCCACCAGTGGGCAGGGGAACAGGGAATTCAAATGCCATCCTCGGAACAAGTTGGGGTGGGAATGGTGTTTCTGCCCCAGGATAACTCTGTTATAGAAAAGATTCGCCCGGTTGTCGCGGATTTATTACAAAAAGAAGGCTTAACCTTGTTGGGGTGGCGGAAAGTGCCGGTACGCGAACAGGTTTTGGGCGTGCAAGCACGGGAAAATCAACCGCAAATCGAACAGCTAATAGTTGCTTCAGAACATCTGCGCGGCGATGAACTCGAACGACACTTGTATTTAGCCAGGAAGCAGATAGAAAAAGCGGTAATTGGTAATGGGTCATTGCATTCCCAGGCGGATCCAGGGAACGAGGGTAATCAAGAAGAATCCGCCCAATTACCCATTAACGATAACCAATTACCGATTACCGATTTTTACATTTGCTCTTTCTCTTCCCGCACGATTGTCTATAAAGGCATGGTGCGCGCGGCGGTATTGGGAGAGTTTTACGCGGACTTAAAAAATCCAGCATATAAGAGTCTGTTTGCGGTTTATCACCGGCGCTTTAGCACCAATACCATGCCCAAGTGGCCTTTGGCACAGCCGATGCGCTTGTTGGGACACAATGGCGAAATCAATACGCTGTTGGGCAATATTAATTGGATGGTGGCGCGGGAAGCAGATTTAGCCCATCCGATTTGGGAAGGGCGCTTAAACGACCTCAAACCAATCGTCAATGTCGATAACAGCGATTCGGCTACTCTGGATAACGTGCTGGAATTGTTGGTGCGATCTGGTCGCAGTCCAATGGAAGCTTTGATGATTATGGTGCCGGAAGCGTACCAAAATCAGCCAGAATTAGACGCTCATCCAGAAATTGTCGATTTTTACGAATATTACAGCGGCATTCAAGAACCTTGGGATGGTCCCGCTTTGCTAGCCTTCGGCGATGGTAAGAAGGTGGGTGCTACGCTTGACCGTAACGGTTTGCGTCCGGCTCGCTATTGCGTTACGCGCGATCGCTATATCATTGTCGCTAGCGAAGCTGGTGTGGTAGATATCCCAGAAGCTGACATTGTAGAAAAAGGTCGCTTAGGACCGGGATGCGCGATCGCTGTTGACCTGGAAACTAAAGAAGTTCTGAAAAACTGGGAAATCAAGCAGCGGGTAGCAGCAAGGTTGCCTTATGGGGAATGGCTAAAACAGCGCCAGAAGTTGGAAGTACAACCCCCCCTCGAAAATACTCAACTCGATGCACAAACTTTACTGCGCCATCAAACCGCCTTTGGCTATACAGCTGAAGATGTGGAAATGGTCATCGAAGAAATGGCGGCGTCGGGGAAAGAACCAACTTACTGCATGGGAGACGATATTCCTTTGGCAGTGCTGTCATCCCGTCCCCACTTACTTTATGACTACTTTAAGCAGCGTTTCGCCCAAGTAACTAACCCGGCAATTGACCCTTTGCGCGAAAAGTTGGTCATGTCTTTAAGCACGTACTTGGGCGAGAAGGGAAATCTGTTAGAAGCAATGCCTGAATATGCGCGCGTCTTGCAGTTAGATTCGCCAGTACTTTCCGATACAGATTTAGAGCAAATTCGGACTCTAGAATCTCGCACGGCTACTATTTCTACGCTGTTTGAAATTGCCACTGGACCAGATGGTTTAGCAGACGCTGTTCGCAATCTTTGTGCCAAGGCGACGGAATTGGTACAAAACGGAACGAAGATATTGGTATTAAGCGATCGATCCCCCCTAGCCCCCCTTGATAAGGGGGGGACAACAGGGGGGGATCTTGACAAGAACGGGGGGACAACAGGGGGGGATCTTGACAATAAGGGGACTGTTAGTGCGGATGCAACCTATATCCCGCCGCTGTTGGCAGTGGGTGCGGTTCACCACCACTTAATCCGTCAAAATGTGCGGATGAAAGTTTCTTTGGTTGTCGATACGGCGCAGTGCTGGAGTACTCACCACTTTGCCTGTTTAATTGGCTATGGATCAAGTGCGGTATGTCCGTATTTGGCGCTAGAAAGCGTGCGTCATTGGTGGTCAAATTCCAAGACGCGAAGTCTGATGGAACGAGGCAAAATTGCCAACATTACTGTCAGTCAAGCCCAGAAAAATTTCCGCAAGGCGGTAGAAGATGGCTTGCTGAAAATTCTGTCCAAGATGGGCATTTCCTTGTTGTCTTCTTACCAAGCAGCCCAGATTTTTGAAGCAATTGGTATCGGTGCAGATTTGCTAAATTTGGGCTTTAAAGGCACTGCTTCTCGCGTCGGCGGCTTAAGCGTGCGGGAATTAGCTTCTGAGGTGCTGTCTTTCCATCAAAAAGCCTTCCCCGAACTAACGCTGAAAAAGTTAGAAAACTTCGGCTTTGTTGCTTACCGTCCGGGTGGCGAGTATCACATGAATAGCCCGGAAATGGCGAAAGCTTTGCATAAGGCTGTCGCAGCAGCGAAATCGCAGATTTCAGATTTCAGATTGCAGATTGAAGATGAAAGTCCCACCTCAAATCTGCAATCTGAAATCTCAAATCTAAAATCTGACATTCCCGGTTACGACCACTACGAAGTTTATCAGAAGTACTTGCAAGGTCGTCCGGTAACGGCGTTGCGGGATTTGCTGGAATTTAAGAGCGATCGCTCTCCCATCCCCGTCGAGGAAGTAGAATCAGCAGAAGCAATTATGAAGCGCTTCTGCACCGGCGGTATGTCTTTAGGGGCGCTATCCCCAGAAGCGCACGAAACTCTGGCGATTGCAATGAACCGCATCGGCGGTAAGTCGAATTCTGGGGAAGGTGGAGAAGATCCCCTGCGCTTCAAAATTTTGGATGATGTGGATCAAAATGGTCATTCCCCAACCTTCCCGCACCTCAAAGGTTTGCGAAACGGCGACACTGCTTCTTCTGCAATTAAACAAGTCGCTTCCGGTCGGTTTGGCGTAACTCCAGAATACTTGATGAGCGCCCAGCAACTGGAAATTAAAATCGCCCAAGGCGCGAAACCCGGAGAAGGCGGTCAATTACCCGGAACCAAAGTCAGTCCTTACATCGCCATGTTGCGGCGTTCTAAACCCGGCGTAACCCTGATTTCGCCACCTCCGCACCACGATATCTACTCGATTGAAGACTTGGCGCAGCTGATTTTCGATTTGCACCAAATTAACCCCAAAGCTGGGGTTTCCGTCAAACTCGTCGCGGAAGTTGGTATCGGCACGATTGCCGCAGGCGTCGCCAAGGCGAATGCAGATATTATCCAAATTTCCGGTCACGACGGCGGCACGGGTGCTTCGCCCCTAAGTTCGATTAAGCACGCGGGGTCCCCGTGGGAACTCGGATTGACAGAAGTGCATCGCGTGTTGATGGAGAATGGGTTGCGCGATCGCGTCATCCTCCGCGTGGATGGCGGTATCAAAACTGGTCACGATGTACTGATGGGCGCTGTCATGGGCGCAGAAGAATTCGGCTTTGGGTCAATTGCCATGATTGCCGAAGGCTGCATTATGGCACGCATCTGCCACACGAATAACTGTCCCGTCGGCGTGGCAACTCAGCAAGAACAGTTGCGGAAGCGCTTTACTGGTATACCGGAACACGTGGTGAATTTCTTCTATTTCATCGCCCTTGAAGTCCGGTGCGTCCTAGCAAAGTTGGGCTATCGTTCAATTAACGAAGTTGTTGGTCGCGCCGACTTGCTGACAAGGCGCGACGTGCAACTCACCAAGACAGGCGCTTTGAATCTCGATTGCCTCCTATCCCTGCCCGATACAAGGGAAAATCGGGATTGGCTGAATCACGAAAGCGTCCATAGTAATGGCCCCGTACTCGATGACGAATTGCTTGCCGATCCGAACTTGCCAGCGGCGATCAAAGGGAACGGATTATACCACAAAACGATGCGAATTGTCAATACCGATCGGACAGTAGGAGCGCGTCTGGCGGGAGAAATTGCTGCCCAATACGGCAATAACGGCTTTGCAGGTCACATTACCCTCAACTTTATCGGTAGTGCGGGTCAAAGCTTTGGCGCGTTTAACTTGCCGGGGATGACTTTAATCTTGGAAGGGGAAGCAAACGATTATGTAGGCAAGGGGATGCACGGTGGAGAGATTATTATTAAGCCACCCTCCGTCGCTACCTACCATTCCTGGGAGAATGCGATCGCGGGCAATACCTGCCTCTACGGTGCTACCGGCGGTACCTTGTTCGCCGCTGGAATTGCCGGAGAACGCTTCGCGGTGCGGAACTCCCAAGCTGCTGCGGTAATTGAAGGTGCGGGCGACCACTGTTGCGAATACATGACCGGCGGCGTTATCGTCGTTTTGGGTAAAGTAGGCCGTAACGTGGGAGCGGGTATGACGGGCGGTCTGGCTTACTTCCTGGATGAAGATGGCAGCTTCCCCTCCAAAGTTAACCGGGAAATTGTCAAAATTCAGCGGGTAATTACCCAAGTTGGAGAGCAACAATTAAAAGACCTAATTGCAGCTTTCTTAGAACGTACTGGCAGCCAAAAAGCCAAAGCTATTTTGGCTAATTGGTCGGAATATTTGCCGAAATTCTGGCAAGTTGTGCCGCCTTCGGAAGCGAATTCTAAAGAAGCGAATCCCGAAACAGCGGCACAAAAAATTCTCAGTACTGTTCAGTAGATGAATGGGGACTGGGTAATGGGGATTGGGAATCCGGTATTTCTTGTATCCCCTCTGCTGGTAAGGCTTCTGGTTCAGGGGCGATATATGAGGGATTGGAATCTTTCTGATTGCTCTTAACACCTTGTTCCACGCTGTTGATGGGTGAGGAGTTAGAATCTTTCCCATCGCTCTTCACCCCTTGTTCCTCCTGATTAACGGGTGAGGAGTTAGAATCTTTCTCCTCGCTCTTAACACCTTGTTCCTCCCTATTAACGGGTGAGGATTTAGAATCTTTCTCCTCGGTGTTAACTGCTTTTTTCTTACTCTTAGAAGCGGCTTCTTTTTCCTTCAATTCCATTTCTAGTAACTCGGGTATAGTCACAAACTTGTATCCGAGTTTTTTGAATCTAGAAATGATTTCCGGTAAAGCTTTTACCGTTTCGGAACGATTTCCACCACCATCGTGCATCAGTACGATTTCGGTAGGGTTAATCCTACGCATTACGTTATTTACCAACCGTTTTGCAGGAGAGCGACGATAGTCTATCGAGTCGTTCGACCACATGATGACGGCATAATTTTTCTTTTTGGCGTAATCAGCTACTCCGTTGGTTAAAATCCCACCAGGGGGCCGGAAATAGAGCGATTTTACTCCTGTCGTCTTGTAGATTAAATCTGCCGTGTCATCAATTTCCCGTGCAGCAGTAGCTTTATTCATCCAACGGTAAGAATGGCTCCAAGTGTGGTTCGCAACGACGTGTCCTTCAGCGACAACTTGCTTGGCTATCTCCGGATGCTGCTTCAGCATCCGTCCGATCCAGAAGAAAGTTGCCTTAATATCATTTTTCTTAAGTATTTCCAACACCTGCGAAGTATAATTAGGCACTGGTCCGTCATCAAACGTTAGGGCAACGACTTTTTCTTTATTTGAGAGTTTGACTTGCTTGACGAGTTTGCCCTGATACTGGGTTGGGGGTGAAAAAGTTTTAACGGGTTGCTCCTCTGCTGGGACTTCCGATTGAGCATCGGCGATTGGGGTTTGGGGAGTGGGAATCGGAGTAGAAGTAGCCTTTTGCTCGGTTTTTGTCGCGGGCGATATCTGGGGCGCAGAATTCTTTGCTTGTAACGTTTGAGCTGCTGGTTGGCGTGCTATCCCACCCAGAGCGATCGCTAAACAGAAACCCGAAATAACCAGCGATAAGAATATCAGAATCTGCCTAACCAAGCGCTTACGCTTTGCCAACTTAAGTTTCCTCACACTCATATAGCCTTTGATTGTAGTGGCACAACCAGCATAATATGACGAGGAGAAAGTTAAGATTGGTAGTGGAAAATTTATTGCAGCGATTCTCCACTTGTCCTGTTCCCAGGTTACCCCAAGGCACGCTGTGGGATCGCGCCCGCGTCGGCGTGCAGCGGCATCCCGCTTGCCCTTGCAACTAATGAGCCTTGTCTATAGTTGAAGGATTGAGTATTTATAGCTATTTTTAGTTAAATATTGGGGAAGAATTTACCTAGCATCAACTTAGAGGAAGTTTCCCTGATGTTTTCAAGCTTTGGTGATTCTTCTACGGGATTTTCAGATGAAACGTTATAGCAGATGGCGGTTTGTGGTATTCCTGGCATTAGCTCGACTACCTGCTGGATAATGTTGTCAATGTGTTGCGTTAGTTTCTCTGCCACATCTCGGTTTGGAGCTACAATAAAAAACGTTAAGATATTGTTGCGATTGGGAGCAATGCCAAAGGCACACCCTCGTAAAAGTGCCCGGAGCGAACTATTACAACCACTGTAGAAACGATTGAATAATTCTCCGTAAAAAGATTCAACTAAAGAGCGATCGTCGAAACTCGATTGAGATAACATAATTGGCTCCTCTTATGGCGGTTTTTTAGCGGCAAAAATCCATATACTTAACGTAAGTTGCTAGTTATTCAAATTGGTAATTGGTAATTGGTAATTGGTAATTGGTAATTGGTAATTGGATTCATTGGCAGTAGGGGCCGCTTTAACGAAATCATCACCTTTGTTTCGACCTAGATCTCTTTCCTGGCTCAACAATTTTTCACAGAAACCCGGTTTCTTTGAGCATCACCTTTGTTTCTGAGTATATCTCTTTCCTGGCTCAACAATTTTTCACAGAAACAAAGGTGATGGCGGTAAAACCCGCCCCTACTCTTGATAGTCAGAAACCCGGTTTCTTCATAGATTTCTCGGTGTCAAACCCACGATTTTTCAGAGCACCAAAGTTTCAATGCCTTGGGATGTAACTAGCAACTTGAGTTACTTATAAGATAAAGCATCGAGTAGGATTTTCAAGCGATCGCAGTCTTTTATCGATGTGATAATATCGGCTTTTTTAAGTGTTTGATCGTACTGAAAAACTGTGACTCAAGTAGCGGATTTTGGTGATATGAGTCACTTAATTGAGGAAATCGGAGAAAATTGGCATTCAAAACCGATTACTGTAAGGGTGAAGCATTCCGGCTCAGCTATTTGGCTAAAAGCCAGGGGACTTTTTGCCGGAATGCTTCGCCGCTACATTTGGGAATCGAGTCCCTTTTCGCAGTAGAGAGTAATGATTCGATTGGTAACCTCGGCAATGCTAAGGTTATCTGTTTGAATCTCAAAGGCGTCCGCTGCTTTTTGCAAAGGTGCAACTTCCCGGTGGCTGTCCTTGAAGTCGCGTTCGGAAAGCGCTTGTTCTAGCTGTTCCAAACTTAGCTGTTTCTCGCCTTGCACTTTTAGATCTTGCTGACGCCGTTTGGCACGTTCACCAACCGAAGCCGTCAAAAAGATTTTAAGTTCAGCATCAGGGAAAACATTAGTGCCAATATCGCGACCTTCCATCACAATACCGCCTTTTTCTCCCCAGCGCTGCTGTTTTTTAACCATCTGTTGGCGGACGCTGCTATAAGCTGCGATCGCCGACACTTGGGAAGTTACTTCCAGACTGCGAATCACCTGGGTCACTTCAAAGCCGTTAATCCAAACGCGAATAGGCGCGTTTGGTTCATCGCTTTGAGCCAATTGAATATCGCACTGACTGGTAATTTCTGCGATCGCAGGTTCATCTTCAATCGAAATACCCGATTTTAGCACCAGCCAAGTTACCGCCCGATACATTGCACCCGTATCGAGATACAGCAGCCCTAATTCTTTTGCTACTGCCTTTGCTACGGTAGATTTTCCTGCCCCAGCGGGGCCGTCAATCGCCACAATTGGTTTGCGATTCTGCAACAGAATATTATCAATCAGGCGAGTAGCACCCAACCTTGCTGCGATCGCCAACAGTCCGACCTCCTCAACTTTGTTTAAAGGCATTAGAGTATTAGGATGCACCAACTCAACGTACTCTGGTTTAATAGCTGGTTCGCTTGCCAACTCGGCCTCCACTGCCATTTTGAGCGAGGCACTGACTTGTTCCCCAGCTTTAAACGCTTTCGCAGCTTGCTGCAAGCTGCGATATAAAACCGCCGCCTGCTGTTTTTGTTCTGGGGTCAAATACTGATTTCGGGAACTGAAGGCGAGTCCGGATGCTTCCCGCACCGTGGGACAGGCTACTATTTCCACTGGAATATTCAGATCTGCCACCAAACGCCGAATGATAGCCAGCTGCTGGGCATCCTTCTGACCGAAGTACGCCCTATTAGGTTGTACCAGATTCAAGAGCTTCGTCACAATTGTGGCAACACCCTGAAAATGCCCCGGTCGAAATCGACCGCACAAAACAGAGGTGATTGATTCGGGGGGAACAACTGCTGTAGGTGATGCGTCATGGGTCATAGGTGGTGAGTTAGACCCATTCCCATAACTCACAATAACTTCCTCAGCAGCAGGGGCAAAAATGGCATCGACTCCAGCTTGTTGGCAAAGTTGCCGATCCTGCTCTAATTTACGGGGATATTGCTGGAAATCCTCATTTGGTCCAAATTGCAACGGATTGACAAAGATACTGACAATCACAACGTTATTCTCTTGCCTAGCTCTTTCAATCAGGCTTAAATGGCCTATATGCAAAGCTCCCATTGTGGGAACCAAGCCGATTTCCACATCCTGAGTTGATTGTCCAAACCGGCATCGACGCAAGTAGCAGCGCAATCCGGCAACCGTCGTAAACAGACGCACGGCTATACTCCAGGGTTCGACCAACTCGACCCATATTGACATCCTGCCCCACTAACCGCAAGCGGTAAAGTGGGGATTTCCAGCCTCACAGGTGTTGTGCTTTTGGCATTACTATTCTGTAGTCACCGTGATATCTTGACTTGTCAAGTTTTTAACGGCTAAAAGCACACCTGCAAAATTTCGGAAAAATTCATTTCGTCCTGTTCTAAGGCTAGTAGTTTCCGAAGGCGAAACTCCTGCCCTCATCTCAAAATTACCGTCAACATTGCAGTCAACGATAACTTTAGTCTCTTTCCCGAAAGCCCAAGTTGGTATTCCACCTTGTACTTCATCTGGTGCAAGTCGAAACGGACCAGCCATAGTTACAAATCTCCTTGTGGCAAATTTTTGGTTGGGGTTGAACTTTAGCAAAATTGTTAAATTCAACTTCTAACCTTAAATGGGTGCCACCCGAATTAACTTATGCACTGCGATCGCTGCCATTGCTCCCACAATACTCAAAGGGTGCGATCGCATATGACTCCCGCATACGCCTTGCTTGAGGTAGTTGATAGCGAACCTAAGACGGATCTTCGATGGTTACGGTTGGCGGCGGGCCAAGAACTTCTATGGTGACGGGAGCCACTCCGCTTCCCATCATGCCGATCGTTCTGGCAGCGGCTGCGGAAAGGTCGATAATCCGACCGCGAATGAATGGCCCTCGGTCGTTTATCCGTACAATCACGGAAACGCCGGTGTTTAGATTGGTGACTCGCACCCGCGTGCCAAAGGGCAAGCTGCGATGGGCGGCAGTCAAAGCATTTTGGTTGTATCGTTCGCCGCTGGCGCTGCGATTGCCGTGAAAACCCGGTCCATACCAGGAAGCCCAACCCCTAAAGCGGGATAGTACTGTGACTAGGGAAACTTGTTGTGGTGGACGAGGGGGTGCAGGGATACCGGCTATTTCCCTGACGGGTGGAGCGCCACCCAGCAGTCGCCGGAGTCGATTGGTGGCTTGGAGTGCATCTTGGGCTAGGTTACGGGTGGTATCTGGCAGCCTGGTTTCAGCATCGATTTGGACTATATCCTGTCCATCAGCTTGGATGATGTAGCGATCGCGCATCGGTCTGCCATTGCCAGGTGTTGGCTTGGAAGCAGTAGCATTTTGCTCGCCATTCCATCTAACTGTAATCGTGTTGGCATTGACATTATCTCGACTCAACTGGTTGATGCGAGCTGCTACCGACATTGCCCGCCAAACTGGGTCGGCTGGGGATTGGCTTGCCTCGCTTGCCATCTGCCCTTGAGGATTGCTATTGCTGCCCTGTTCCACCTGCCCGACTTTGATATCCGGACGAGCTTCCTGCCCGCCAGGGGTGACGGGAGCAGACTCAACAAAGGTCAGAACTGGGATATTTCTCACATAAAGCGTTGCCGCCTTTCGCCCTTCGATCTCGTGAGTTTCAATCTTGGCGATCGTTTCAGCAGCGCCTGGGGTGGCAGGGTTGGACTGATACTCCCCTACTTTTACTGCTTCAACTGGTTGGATGTGCGTTTGTGGTAAGGCCGTTTCTCCTGTTTGGTTTGGCGTTGAGGGACTTGAGCCACCACTACCAGCGGGCAAGGACTTCTGTCCTGTTTGGCTTGGTAATGAGGGATTCGAGTCTCTACTACCAACTGCCGAATAGCTTGCCTCCGGTTCTTCTGCAACTGCCTTGGTTTGCTGTGCCTGACAAGATGATGTCGTGCTGAGTGCAGTCGTTAGCAAGACGGCAGTGAGGCCATTCCAAAGTCTTTGATTCATAAGTCAGTCGTAAATCGACGTTGATACCTGAGCAGCGGCAGCTTTAATCGCAATCTACTTGACCCGCTAACTCATACTCGTTCCGCGTTTGTTGCGGATTGTTAAACTGCAACAGCCTACCACGAAGTTTTTAGTTTGGGGATCGGTGTTATCCGCAATCGACCCGTAACTTTATCAAAAGTTTAAAATTGAAATTTTGCTCAAAAGCCCCATACGACCCGGATTTTCGGGTTTTGCAGCCCCATAAATTAGGTAAGCAAATTTTAACAAATCTTTATAGTAACGTAAGTTGCTAGTTACATCGAGCGGTGCTGGTAATGGGTAATGGGTAATGGGTCATTGTCAAGAAGGCAAAAGCCTGTTAAAGCGGATTGCAACCGTATGAGGTACACCAACGCGAGCAAGCAGCATTAAGGGTGCTGGCACACCAAGCCAAAAGGCTGTACCGCACTCGCTTGCAAGCCGCTGTAATCCAATTACCAATTACCAATTACCCATTACCGCTGTCACAACTTATAACCAGCAACTTGGGTGATTAACTGGCTCCGATTTGTGGGTACGACGGAACAGCCAAAAGTCTGTGCTGGTGGGGAGGTGGCCTTGGGTGCTTTTCCTGGCCAAAAACCCAATGCCGACAGTTTCTCATGCCCAATCCCTAGTAAAATACCCCCTGATGGCAATCGCATTCCCAGGTTGTTTGGCTCATGGATTATCGAGAAGCAGGGGTTGATGTAGAGGCAGGCCGTGCCTTTGTGGATAAAATCCGCAACCTGGTGCATCGTACCTATCGACCAGAAGTTATTGGTGGTTTAGGTGGCTTTAGCGGTTGCTTCCATTTGCCAAGCGGCTACAGCGAACCCGTTTTAGTTTCAGGGACGGATGGTGTAGGGACGAAACTAAAACTGGCTTGTGAACTCAACCAACACGATACGGTTGGCATTGACTTGGTCGCCATGTGTGTCAACGATGTCCTCACCTCTGGGGCAGAACCGCTATTTTTTCTGGATTATTTAGCCACCGGGAAGCTCAATCAAGACCAGCTAACTCAAGTGGTTGCTGGTATTTCCGCCGGGTGCGAGCTTTCTGGGTGCGCCTTGCTAGGAGGAGAAACCGCAGAAATGCCCGGATTTTATCCGCCTGGAGTTTATGACCTGGCAGGATTTTGCGTCGGAATTGTGGAAAAAAGCCAGATGTTGGATGGTTCGCAAGTCCAAGTTGGCGATATTGCCATTGGTTTGGCTTCTTCTGGCGTTCACAGCAATGGTTTCAGTTTGGTACGGAAAATTGTCGAAACCGGCAATTTTAACTGGAGCGATTCTCCAGAACAACTGGCAGGTAAAAATTTAGGCGAAGTTTTGCTCACACCTACGCGGATTTACGTAAAACCAGTTCTAGCTGCTCGTTCTGCCGGTGTTGAGATTCGTGGCATGGCTCACATCACGGGTGGAGGGTTGCCAGAAAACCTGCCCCGCTGTCTAGGTAAAGGGCAATATGTACGAATTGATACGAGTAGATGGCCCGTTCCACCGATTTTTCAGTGGATAGCTGCTGCTGGTGAGGTTTCTCCAAAAGCCATGTTTGAGACTTTCAACATGGGAATTGGATTTGTACTGCTAGTGCCGCCAGATCAAGCTGAGCAGACCATCAGCTACTTTGAATCGCAAGACATTGCTGCCTACGCTATCGGTGAAGCGATCGCTGGCGAAGGTGGTCTGCTGGGAATCCCAGATTGACACGCTCCCCACCTTAAGCGCTCCTTTCGTCGTGCTTTGAAGCTGGGGATTGTAACAATCGCTTGTGAGATTTCCTGCTTCTTCCCGTGCCAGATCGACTAACGTTACCGCTAGTAAGAGTCGCATCCAGTCCACAGGCAATTTCTTTTACTTCCAGGCTATGCCCTAGCCGAGAAACCCCACAATTTCTTATGACTTGTGCTGCTGCAACGTCTCGCGTTGCAGTGTAGAAGCACACAGGACATGTTGGTATTTTAGCTGGATAAGACAGCAGCCTCTCGCTTACCGCTTTGGGGAAGCGATGAGATGAATGGCGCGTAAATCCCAGTGCGATATCTGAACTATGTTCGACAAGGGGAAGATATCAGCACTGCGATTTACTAACTCTCAGGCAATGAACGAATAAATTCTCGTAAGACATCCGTGATTGACCTACCATTTTTTTGACAATAGAAATCTAATCGATCTTTTTCTGCTTTTGCAAGAAGGATTTGAATAGTTTCTTTGCTAGTCATTGTTGTAGTGTATGGCTATATGCACTACAAGAGTAGCATCAACACTCACCCTTGGTCGATAGCGAGGAGCTTGACTAAATAGCCAAATACTTTACTAAAGTTACTCATAATTATTTATGGCGATAATTAATATTGACGTTGGTGTAATTTTATGCTAAATTTAGCATTTTGCCGAAAACCAAGGCTGAAAATCTTCTGGTTTGTAAACCAGTAGCTGCGCTGCAAAACTAGCCAGCCTATAAAAAGGTCGATCGTTTTACCACGATTCGTTAAATTGGCTGAAAATAATGGTTGAAGAATGGCTAAAAGCTGGAAAAACAATTGTTATATTGGCTAGAAAAAATAGGGTGGGAAAAACCCGAATCTCCTAGTGGACAAGAAGGATCCGACTCCCTTGGTGGAAGCTCTAAGCAGACCCTCTAGAAATTACTTCTAGTTGAATGGTGAACTTTAGATAAGTTTAGCCAAGTTTTGTATAGCACACACGAATGAAACTCAACTACCAATACAGAATTGTGCGACGTGAAAGTTGCATATTTGATTGAAGTATACCTTCCAGGGCAACCCTTCGCCTTGTGCTCACGTAAAGGGGTCAATGACCCTACCTAGATCAAGAGTAAGTAATGAAACTGATGGAATGCAAGGTAGGAAAGCCGGAATACGAATAGCCTCAATTGGTAAGAAGGCAAGAGGAGAACTGTCAGGGTTAACGCAAGTGAATCAACATAAGTTCCGTTAAGCGGAGAAGGTGAAATCAGGCTGATACACCTTGACCAAAAGGTAAGTAGGAAGGTTGTAGAAGTGATTCGGTCTACAACGAAGGGGCAAAGCTCCTACGGGGATAAAGTTGAAACCCAAAACAGTTAATCATCAAATGTGTGAAACAAGGTAAGCCCTATGGATTCTCTAGTCCATGTCGATAACTAGAGTAAGCAAACCGCAAGGAATGCCTAATCATCCAGAGGGTAAAGGATGCCAGAAAAAGCGAACTCTCTTGGTAATGGGAGAGATAGGGGTTCAAGATTTGCTCCACATCGAAAGATGGCAGACTTCTGGCGGGTTCTCAACGATAATCGGCGTAAAGGAATCGAACCTTAGTGAAAGATAGGGTCAGCAATGACATCGGAACGAAGGAACCTCTCCAAGATTGGTCAACCATCGACTGGAAAACCATCAAGAAGCGGGTGAGAAACCTAAGAAAAAGAATCTATCGTGCAACCCAGGCACATCAATGGAATCGGGTCAGAAGCCTGATGAAATTGATGTTACGCAGTTACTCCAACCTGTTGCTATCTGTGGGACGAGTCACATCAGAAAATCGAGGCAGGAAAACGGCGGGAGTAGATAACCAAACCGTCCTAAATCCCCAAGACAGAGTCAGACTGGTCAGAGACATGAAAACCGATCAATTTTGGCAGGCAAAACCAACCAAAAGGATCTACATTCCCAAATCAAACGGGAAAAGAAGACCATTAGGAATACCAAAACCCGAAAGGCGGATACTAATGGATACCGTCAAACGCGGCAAGTCCCAATCCATCCAACCTTGGAAGAAAGGCTCAAAACTTACAAATTACCGGCAAGCGAATTGTTGTTTCCCAGCAATCGCTGCGGTCGCAAAAACCATCATGTTTCGTTCAAAACAGCAGACGCCTTTCTGCGGACAGCTTTGGAGAAAGTCGGCTACGAGTCTAAAGGCATCAGCACTGATTCAACCCGACGCAGCTTGATTACTCATTTGGACGAGAACGGGGTTAGCCCAAAGACTGAAAGCCTAAACTCAGTTAGAAGGCAAGGGGAAGACTGATTAGGGTTAGCGAGAGCAAACCATTTTGACACTATCCGGCAGTCCATGGGTGGAGATTCTGAAGATCTTTCAATCTTAATATCCCTATTGCTAGGGTTCTCCAAACTCACCACTCTTGCCACAAGGGCGTGGTGATACGCCAGTTGCTCCACTTGGGGTTTCCCCAAGACCGCAGTGGCTCTTCTCCTTACAGTTTTTTGGGCGTTTAGCGGTTTTATCCGCAGGTTTCGCCCAGTCCACACGTACCATTTCTAACGCTCTATCTCGAATAGTTTTAGCTTGCCGTAATATCAGCATGTGCAAAAAATCCACAGGCAGAACAGATGAATTTTTCACCTTCGCGATTAGTACAGTCTATATGACCGCAGTTTCTGCAAAAGGTGCACCGAATGTTTGGGGTTGACCTTAATCGCGATCTTGGTGGAGTCGAGTAGAAAGTCGCCTTTCTACCGGCTGCTTCAAAACCGGACGTGAAACTTTCGCTTCATCCTGCGCCTGAATCAAATGGCTCTATGTCATGAGTACCAAGACTTCCATCAGTGGCTGTCTTTGTGTCATGGCAATGTCTGTGGAGGGCTTTAAGCTTGGCATATACGTTTTTTCCTCCTTTAGATAATGGTTCAATATGGTCAATTTCTATCAAGTCCCCCGGTTTGAATGATAGTCCGCAGTGATTGCATTTCCCCTGTTGTCTCTTGAGTAGGGTTGCTAGTTTTGCAGAGACTTCTGGGCTTCTTCCCATGGGTGTACTCGAGTATATCCAATCTCCATCGTCAGGGCTTCTTGTTCCTTGAACTTTGGTGAAAACCTTTATTGAGGTTTTTGAATGTTTTTCAAGTGTTAGCCCTTCGTTGGTACTAAAACACCATTTATCATTTCCAACTGTGTGCCAGTATTTATTTGATATTTGGTGTTGATTGGATTGTATGTTTCTACGCCTTGCCCAAGCAAGGCGCTTTTGGTATAACAGAAAATCCATCGAATCAAAAAAATACTTGAAAATTTTGAGTATTAGTTACACCATACCCTAATAAATGAGGGCAAATCAGTTATTAATAATGCTAGGGGTTTGGTGAGGTTTTTATCTACTATTTCAGCCATTTTATTTGGGGGAATTCTCTGTTTTTCCTGGCTGGGGGTGATGATTGTGTTAAATCCTAATATTTGTCCTGAGGAATTGGTGGCGCTGCGGTAATTCCCTGAGCCATATTGTTGAATATGGCATCCCAGGAAATCGAACCCTACATTTCCGTTATACTCATTGAGGGTGTGGGTTATTTTTGTTTGACTGGGTTTTAATTCCAGTCCCATTCCTTTGAGCCATTCGGATATTATCTTTTGGCATTGAGTCACCACGTTTATATCTTCGTGTATGACTACAAAGTCGTCTGCGTATCTTATGAAACTCAGCGACTTTA